>JANLSF010000179.1:0-2244 GCA_031362285.1 Gemmatimonadota bacterium
CGCCGGCCGGGCGCTGCATCAGGGCGCGCCAGGCGGCGACACCCGTTTCGCACCCTTCACGGCGGTGACGAGGGCGCCGTCGGCTCCGGCATCGCGCAGCCGGGATTCGGCGGCCCCCGACCACGCGAAGTCCACGCCAAACTGGCCGACGATCTTCACGAGGCGCGCGGTCGGCACGCGGCTCTTGATCCCCGACTCGAGCTCGGCGAGCCCGACTGCGGGCGGCGCGCTGGCCACCGGCGCGCGGCCCGCGCGCGCCGGCGCGACCGCGCGGCGCACGGTGAGGATGCGCTGCTCGTCGTTGCCGTCGGCGCCGATCACGCGGACGGCGATGACGTTCGAGGCGGCCTTGAGCGGCACCTCCTGCACGAAGGAGAACGTCTGCACCCCGTCCCCCACCTTGGTGAGCTTGCCGGTGCGGTCGGCCAGCAACCGCGACGCATCCACCGGCTTGCCGTTGACGATCAGCTCCACGCCACTGATCGGGCGCGAGTAGGTGACGTCGCCGCGCAGCGTCACCGACGCGCCCGAGAGGGTGTCGCCGTCGCGCGGGCTGTCGAGCTTGAGGGACGGCGGGTCGGGCATCGCCGCCGCGCCGGCCACCGGCTCGGCCACGACGACCTGCGCGAGCTCCGACATGGCGAGCCCCAGGTCCTCCAGCTCGCAGCTGTTGCACTGCACCTCGCGCGAGCCCTCGATGCGCCCGGTCTCGACGTCCACGAGCTGCACGGTGATCGTGAGGGTGGTGCCGACCTTGGCGATGCCGCCGACGATCGCCTTGTGCACGTTGAAGATCCGGCCGAGCTGGATGGCCGTGGCCGCGTCGGTGCGTCCCGACTTCTGGAAATCCTGCTCGTGGAGCAGGTCGGCCATGCGGCGGCGTTCGAGCAACCGCACGCCGGGATTGAGCCCGATGCGCGTGGTGAGCTGGTCGCTCATGGCGCGCGCGAGTTCCTTGCCCACGCCGTTGTCGTCGAGGTCGAGCACGGCGAAGTTCACCTTGTGCGAGGGCGACACGAGCGGCGTGCGCGGCCCGGTGATCGCGTACTTGATCCCCTTGAGGTCGGCGATGCAGCGCGGCCGGGGCTGCACGCCGCGCACGGCGAGCAGCGAGACCTCGCCGGCCTCGTTGGCCACGGCGATCGTGCGGCCGTCGCTGGCGAAGGCCACGGCCATGGTGCGACCGGGCGTCGGCGTGCTGTACACGCGCGTGCCGCGCTCCACGTCCACGAGGGCGAGGTTGCTGCCGCGCTTGTCGCGCAGGATGACCGCCACGTGGCGGCAATCGGGGGCACCGGCCATCGCGGCGGGATTCTGTCCCTGCAGGTCGAGCACCTTCTGCGGCGAGGCGCTTGCCACGTCGTAGATGCGCAGCCCGTCGCGGTAGGTGGGCTGCCCCTGCCCGAAGGCCGGCTGCGAGAACTCCTCCGTCCCCACGAACAGCAGGTCGCCGCTCGGCGTCGCGCCCGCCGACATGATCGTCGGGTCGGGTTCCTGCACCTGGCGCAACTTCTCGAGCTTCTTCACGTCCCAGTAGACGATGTCGCGGTCGGCCCCCACGGACAGGAGCGTCGCGCCGTCGCGGAGGTAGCCCACGTGGAGGACGGACTTCCGGTGGCCGTTGCGGAGTCGTCCCGTGATCTCGCCCGTGCCCGCGGACACGAGCACCACCTGGCCATCCTTGAGGCCCACCGCGATCACGTTGCCGCTCGGGCTGAACGCCAGCGCGGTGACCGGTTCGCCCACCTTCACCGAACGCGGCGCGCCGCCCGCCTGGTCCACGACCTTCACCTCGCCGCGCTCGTTCCCCACGGCAAGCCGTGCATCATCGCGCGTCCGTGCCATCGCGGTGACGCGACCGCCGTCGGCCAGCAGTTCACGCCCTGCCCCACCGGCCTTCGCGTCGATCAATCGCACGCGACCGCGCTCGGTCGCCGCGGCCACCGAATCGCCACGCGCCGAGAACGCGAGGGCCACGACGCTGCCATCGAGCTTCGACTTGGCCACCGACTCGATAGCGATCGTCTCCGACTGCGCCGCGAGGAGGTGCGGACCGAGGACCAGGGCCGCGCACGCGGCAGGGCGCAGGAGGCGCATCGTTATCGCTTCTCCCCGCCGCCAAAGAAGAACGAGAGTCCGAGGCGGATCTCCACGCTTGAGCTGCTCGCCGAGGCGCCGCCCGCGGAGGCGTTGGCCCATTGGTAGAGGCCAAGCAGGTCGAAGGACGTCTGGCGAGAAAGGAAG
>JANLSF010000685.1:0-1701 GCA_031362285.1 Gemmatimonadota bacterium
GCACCTCGAGCCGGCTGACATCGCCGGGGCTGGCCTCGAGGCGGTCGGCGCGGAGGCGGACCTGCAACGGCGATTCCTCGCCGCTCACGTACAGCGTGGACCGGCCCGTGGACTCGAGCAGCGCCGCCACCTGCAGCAGCAAGGTGGACTTGCCGATGCCCGGCTCCCCGCCCACGAGCACCACGGAGCCCGGCACGATGCCGCCGCCGAGGACGAAGTCGAACTCGGCCAGCCCGGTGCGCCACCGGTCCGTCTCGCTGCCCTTCACGTCACGGAGCCGCGGCGCGCGAACGGCCACGCCCCCGGCCGCGAACCCCTTGGAGCCACCGGCCCGCCGGGCACCCTTGGCGCCGGCACTCGCCGCCGCCGCCACCGGTTCCTCCACGAGGGTGTTCCACTCCCCGCAGGCTTCACACCGCCCGGCCCACTTCGGGAACGCCGCCCCGCAGTCGGCGCACCGGTACGCGGTCCTGGCGCGCGGGCTCAACTCGCGCCGCCGGCCGGGGCGCCGGCGCCTCGCGGCGTGAAGTTGTCGAAACGGGTGTACTGCTTGTGGAAGAACAGGTCCACCGAGCCAGTGGGCCCGTTGCGCTGCTTGAGGATGATCACCTCGGCGCGCCCGTCGATGACATTGCCGTCCTTGTCGCGGGCCACCCCCTGCGCATCGCGCTCGGCGTAGTAGTCGGGGCGGTAGAGGCCCATGACGACATCCGCGTCCTGCTCGATGGCGCCCGATTCGCGGAGATCGGAGAGCATCGGGCGCCCGCGCGACTCGCCGGTGCGCTGTTCCGGCGCGCGCGAGAGCTGCGACAGGGCGATCACCGGCACCTGCAGCTCCTTCGCCAGTGCCTTGAGCGAGCGCGAGATCGCGCTGATCTCCTGCTGTCGGTTCTCGGAACTGGCGGGTCCCTGGATCAGCTGCAGGTAGTCGATGATGATCAACCCCAGTCCGCCCTCCGCCTTCAGGCGGCGCGCCCGCGAGCACATCTCGAGCAGGGTGATGCTCGACGCATCGTCGATGTAGATCGGCGCGTTGTTGAGGATGCCGACGGCCCGCGCGATGCGCGGCATGTCGTCGTCGCGCAACATGCCGCGACGGATCTTCTGCGCGTCCACGCGCGCCTCGGACGAGATGATGCGCTCCATGAGCGAATCCTTACTCATTTCAAGGCTGAAGAAGGCAACCGGAACATTGCCCTCCAGAGCCGCGTGTTGCGCGACGTTGAGCACGAACGCCGTCTTTCCCATGGACGGACGGGCGGCGACGATGATCAGCTCCGAGGGCTGGAAGCCGGAGGTCATCTCGTCGAGGTCCTTGAATCCCGACGGCACCCCGGTGATCGCCTGCCCGCCCTTCTGGAGTGCCTCGATGCGCTCCATGGTCGGCCACAACAGCTCCTTGATGCGCACGAACCCGCCCGACCCCTGCGCCTGCGACACCTGGAAGATCTTCTGCTCGGCGTCGTCGAGCAGCTCGGCGGCCGAGAGCCGCGCCTCGAACGCCTCGCTGACGATGGCAGTCGAGACCTCGATCAGGCGCCGGAGCAGCGCCTTCTCGCGCACGATGCGCGCGTGGTACTCGGTGTTCGACGCGGTGGGCACGGCGTCGAGCAGGACGCCGAGGTAGTCCTTCCCGCCGGCCAGGGCCAGGTCGCCCCGCTTCTCCAGTTCATCGGCGAGCGTGAGCGGGTCGATGACGGC
>JANLSF010000690.1:0-2995 GCA_031362285.1 Gemmatimonadota bacterium
GATGCAGTCGCCCGCCGTCGCGCTTCGCCCCTCCCCGCCCTTCTCGCGCGGCTCGCCGCGGTTGACGTCGTAGGCCACGATCATCGACTGCCGGTCGAGGACTGCCGATTGCCACCGGCCGTAGGGACACGCGATCAGGCACGTCTGCTCGCGAAACCAGGTGAAGTCGATGAAGACGAGCAGCGTCGTCAGCGCCATCACGAGGAACGGCGTGGGGTGCTCGTACGGCGACAGCCGCGCCCAGTGCCCGATGGCCTCGGTGCCCACGAAGTAGGCGAGGAAGGTGTGCGCGAGCACCAGCGAAATCCCGGCGTAGGTTGCGTACTTCGCGAGGCGCCGCCCATTGAACCACTGCCCCTTGCGATCGAACGACAGCGACCCCGACCTCCCCCCCTCGAAGAACCGTTCGAGCGGACGGAACACGAACTCCATGTAGACCGTCTGCGGGCAGCCCCACCCGCACCAGACCCGGCCGAACAGCGCCGAGAACAGGAAGACCGCGATCAGGCAGCTCGCGAGGAGCAGCATGAGCAACAGCGTGTCCGTTGGCAGGAAGGTCGAGCCGAACAGCGTGAACTCCCGTCGCGGCAGGTCGAGCAGCACCGCCGGTCGCCCGGCGATCCGCACGTGCGGCAGGCTGAGGAAGAAGGCCATCAGCGCGTAGGCCACCACGCGCCGACGGCTCCACCAGCGACCGTCCGACAGCTTGGGACGGATCCAGTAGCGCGATCCGTCCTCGTTGAGCGTCGGCAGGACGCGCCCCCTCGCCAAGGGAGCGGTCATGGCGTGGCGACGACTCCCTCAGGCGCCTTCGGGTTGGCCGGCTTGGTCCCCTGCAGCGTCCACACGTACGCCACCACTTCGTCCACTTCCTTGCCCGGCAGCATCTTGCCCCACGCGGGCATCCCCTTGGCGAGCACGCCGGTGGTCACGGTCGCGTGCAGCTGCTCGATCTTGCCGCCGTGAATCCAGTAGGCGTCCGTCAGGTTCGGCCCGATCAGCCCCCCGCCGTCGGCCACGTGGCACACGGCGCAGTTCTTCAGGTACACGCGCTTCCCCTCCGCGACCTCGTGCTGGTCCGCCACGAGCGCGAGGAGCTTGGTCGGGTCCGTCGGACCCAGGTCCTGCGGATGGGCGGCGCGAAAGGCAGCCATGTCGGCCTCGTACTCCGCCATCCGCCCCTTCCCCGTGCCGATGCCGCCGATGTTCAGCGCGTACGCGACCGAGAAGACGATCGTCGCCCAGAAGCTCATCACCCACCACCGCGGCATCGGATTGTCGTACTCCTGGATGCCGTCGTACTCGTGGTCCAGCATCCGGTCCTTGTCGTCGTTCGCCATGATCAGCGTCCCCGCGCCCGCGAGGGCGGCTGTGGGAAGTCATCGTCGAGGGGGAGCAGGGCGTCCTGCTCGAAGCGGGCCCTGTTGCGCGAGCGGAACACCCACCAGGTGATGCCGAGGAAGGCCAGCAGGAAGAGCACCAGCGCCATCTCGGCGTAGATCGCGAGGCCGGCGTGGCTCATGATGTCGGAGAGCTTCACTTGCCACCTCCCGCCGGAATCCGGGCCGCGGCCGGCTGCTGCGCCACCGGGTTCGCCTTGATGTCACGACCGAGGCGCTGCAGGTACGACACCATGGCCACGACCTCCTTGTCCTCGAGTCCGGCGGGGCCGCCGGCCTTGGCGATGTCGTCGGCGATCTCCTTGGCCTGCGCCCTGGCCAGCGCCTCGCTCTGGTTGATCGCGTCACCGTAGGGCACGCCGAGCATCGCCATCACCTCGACGCGCTTCTGGATCACCGACCACTCGATCGTGTTGGCCGCGAAGTTCCCGTACGACGGCATGATCGACTTGGCCGCGATCTCGCGCGGGTTCGCGAAGTGGCGCACGTGCCAGAGGTTCGGGTACTTGCCCCCCTCGCGCGCCAGGTCCGGCCCGATGCGGCGCGAGCCCCACAGGAACGGGTGGTCGTACACCGACTCGCCCGGCTTCGAGTACTCGCCGTAGCGCTCGGTCTCGAATCGCAAGGGGCGGATCATCTGCGAGTGGCAGTTGAAGCATCCCTCGCGGATGTACAGGTCGCGCCCATGCAGTTCGAGCGGCGTGTACGGCTTCACCGACGCGATCGTCGGCAGGTTGTTCTTGATCAGGAAGGTGGGCAGGATCTCGAACAGCGAGGCCACCACCACGGCGAGCAGCGTCAGGACGGTGAAGACCACCGGCATCCCCTCGAACCGGCGGTGATAGCGCATCGACGACACCCACCCGAGCAGCCCTTCCCCTGGCTTCCGCGACGACGGCACCGGAGCCGGTGCCCCCAGGCGAGCGGCCCGGACCACCGGCACCTCGTACACGGCCGGCCGGCGACGCCACGTCATCAGGATGTTCCACCCGAACATCCCCATCCCCACGATGTAGAGCAGGCCGCCCACCACGCGCAGCCAGTACATCGGCATCAGCCGGGCCACCGTCTCCACGAAGTCGGGGTACGCGAGGCGCCCCGTCTCGTCGAAGGCGCGCCACATGAGCCCCTGCGTCACGCCGGCCGAGTAGATGGCCACCACGTACAGCAGGATCCCGAAGCTCCCGATCCAGAAGTGGTACTCGGCGAGCTTCTTGCTGAACAGCGGCGCCTGGAACAGGCGCGGCAACAGCCAGTAGGTGATGCCGAAGATCATGAAGCCGTTCCACCCGAGTGCGCCGGTGTGGACGTGCGCGATGATCCAGTCGGTGTAGTGCGCCAGCGCGCTCACGCTCTTGATCGAGAGCATCGGGCCCTCGAAGGTGCTCATGCCGTACGCCGTGATGCCGACCACGAAGAACTTGAGGACCGGCTCGTCCACCACCTTGTGCCAACTGCCGCGCAGCGTCAGCAGGCCGTTCACCATGCCACCCCAGCTCGGCGCCCAGAGCATCACGCTGAACAGCATCCCCACCGTCGACGCCCACTCCGGCAGCGCCGTGTAGTGCAGGTGGTGCGGGCCGGCCCAGATGTAC
>JANLSF010000721.1:0-2582 GCA_031362285.1 Gemmatimonadota bacterium
ATCGTTGGCGAGGCCTTCAATGGCAGAGTACTGGCACATGGGCGAGACCCCGATGCGGTTGCGGAGCGAGACGCTGCGCAGCCCGAGCGGGGCGAACAGCGCGCTCACGGGGTGCGGGCGCCCTCGCCGGGCGCGATGGGCAGCGTGAAGCTCACGACCGTTCCCTGCCCGGGTTCGCTCGTGATCCAGGCCTGTCCCTTGTGGCCCGCCACGATGCCCCGGCAGATCGTGAGCCCGAGGCCCGCTCCCGACCGGTTGGTGCGCTGCGCCTGCCAGAAGCGGTCGAAGACGAAGGGCAACTCCTCGGGCGCGATCCCCGAGCCGGTGTCGTGCACGGCGAAGACGACCATGGGCGGCTCCACCGATGCCGACACCCAGATGCGGTTGCCGCGCGGGGTGAACCGGAGGGCATTGCCCACGAGGTTGGAGAACAGCTGCCCGATGCGATCCGGGTCGGCCATGACGGCGGGGACTTGGGCCTCCACCTGCGACGCGAGCGCGACGCCCGCCGCCTCGGCAATCGGGCGCATCGTCTCGAGTGCCCCGGCCACGAGCAGCCGCGACGACATGGGTTGCGGCGCCAGCGGCAGTCGGCCGGCCTCAATGCGCGTGACATCGAGCAGGTCCTGGATGAGCGCGTCCATCTGGCTGGCCGCCTGCAGCATGACTTCGGCGTGCTCGGCCACCTGCGGGGGCAGCGCACCGGGAGTGTCTCCGGCCGAGCGCAGGATGGCCGACGCGAGCATCCGCACCGCGTTCACGGGATTGCGCAGGTCGTGGGACACGAGGCCGAGCATGTCGTCGCGCGCCCGCACGGCGCGCTGCATGTCCGCGAGCAACCGCTCGTTGGTCTGGGCGAGGGCGCGCTCGTCGGAGACGTCGCGCATGATCACGGCGAACAGCGGCCCCGTGGGTCCCATCACCTTGGAAATCGACGCCTCGGCGGCGAACTCGGTGCCATCCTTGCGCCGTCCCATGACGCGCGAGCGCTCCGCCATGCGTCGCGCGGCCCTGGGCGCATGGGCAAAATTCCGGACGTGACTCCGGTGCGCGGCATGGAAGCGGGCCGGCATCAGCAGGTCAAGCTTCTCGCCGATGACCTCGGGGGCTTCGTACCCGAAGATCTTCTCCGCGCCCTCGTTGAAATAGGTCACCTGCTGGCGCTGATCCACGCAGATGATGGCGTCGGAGGCGGCGGCGATGATCTGGGCGAGGAGGGCGTCGCTGGGAAGCTCCATGGTTGCAACCTTGCGTCGGGCGAGGTCGGACGGTACCCGTGTCGGGGATTGCCTGATGCATCCGGTAGGGGTTTCTTCCGGGAAGTTCGTCCGTCGCCCGACCGCGCGGTCGGACGCTTTGGCACACCTTCGTTCCAGTACCCGGGGCACCTTGTCCGCGGGCTGAGGTTCATACGGAAGGAGGAACGATGTCTGGAGACCTGATCCGAGTGCTACTGGCCGACGATCACGCGGTGGTCCGCGCCGGCCTGAAGGCCGTGCTCGGCACGGCGCGCGACATCGAGGTGGTGGGAGAGGCAAAGAACGGCAAGGAGGCGGTCGAGCTGGCCGCTCGCCTCAAGCCCGACGTCATCGTGATGGACCTTTCGATGGACGAGATGGACGGCGCCGAGGCGACCCGGGTGATCATCGCGTCGGAGCCGACGTCCCGCGTGCTGATCCTGACCATGCACAGCGAGGAAGAGGCGCTCGTGCGCCTGCTCGAGGCCGGCGCGGCCGGCTACCTGGTGAAGAACGCGGCGGACCGCGATCTCGTGGACGCGGTCCGCACCGTGGCCCGGGGCGACACCTACCTTCGCGCGGCGGCCGCGCGGGCGCTGGCCAAGGAAATCAAGCGTCGCGAGTCGCACGCGGCCGAACGGGAGCAGTTCGACAAGCTCTCGGAGCGCGAGCGGTCGATCCTCCGGCTGATCGCCGCGGGCTACAGCGCGCCGGAGATCGGCGGGCAGCTGAGCATTTCGGCCAAGACGGTGGACACGTACAAGCAGCGGATCCAGGACAAGATCGGGCTGGCCCACCGCCCGGAGTACGTGAAGTTCGCGATGCGCCTCGGGCTGCTGGAGGCATGACGGCCGTTCGGGCCGACGGGTCCTGCGGGTGATCCCCGGGGAAGGGCAGCTCCTTCGTTCCGCTCGACGCCGCGGCCTCGCGAGTCTGCAGCTGGTGATGCTCGCAACCGGGGTGTCACTGGCGGCCCCGACCGCGCGGGCGCAGGCCTGCCTGCCCTTCGCGACCGGCGAGGCGCTCACCTACAACGTCCGGATCGGTTTCGGCATCCGGGTGGGACGCAGCGCCCTCACGGTGACCGACGGCGACAGCGTGCGCGGCGTGTCCGCGCTCCTGCTGCGCTTCGAGGTGAACGCCGGGGCCGGCCCCATCAAGGCCACCCAGCGAAGCGCCAGCTGGATCGACGCGCGCACCCTGGCCACGCTCCGCTTCGTGAAGCATGAGCGCTCGCCCATGGCCGACCTCGACGACTCGGTGGAGGTGTTCCCGCGCGAGCGGCGGTGGGCGGCCTCACAGGGGGCCGTCGGCTACTCGCCGAGCGACCTGCCGCTGGACGAG
>JANLSF010000722.1:0-1664 GCA_031362285.1 Gemmatimonadota bacterium
TGCTGCACGACGGTCGCCCCATGGTGGCCGACTTCGGCATCGCGCTTGCGGTGAGCGCGGCTGCTGGCGGACGCATGACCGAGACAGGCCTCTCGCTTGGCACGCCGCACTACATGTCGCCCGAGCAGGCGACTGCGGAAAAAGAGATCACGGCGCGGTCGGACGTGTACTCGCTGGCGTCGGTGTTGTACGAGATGCTCGCGGGTCAGCCGCCGCACCTCGGCGGCTCGGCGCAACAGATCATCATGAAGATCATCACGGAGTCCGCGCCGGCCGTGACGACGCTTCGTAAATCTGTGCCCTCGAACGTCTCCGCTGCGCTGGCGAAGGCTCTTGAAAAAGTTCCAGCAGACCGCTTCGAGACCGCGAAAGCGTTTGCTGACGCACTGAAGAATCCGTCCTTCGGTGGAGCAACCACTACGACAAGCCGGGGCGCGAGCCCGGCGACAATGGCGGGAGGCGCCTTCAGCGGTCGAGCAGTTGCGATGGTGGCCGTGCTGGCGCTCGTCGTGGGCCTCGTGGGCGCACGGCTGGTCTGGCGCGGACCGGCGGCGACGTCGCACACATCGCGCCTGATGCTCCAATTTCCGGCGAACCAACAGCCGCGCTACGCGTCGCTTGGAACGTATCCTCTTCTGGCGCAGGCGCCGGGTGGAGCCGGCCTGTTGTATTGGGGACCAGGGCAGTCAACGCGCGCGCAATTGATGCTCCGGTCCTGGGATCGTCTGCCCGCGACGCGCCTTGCACTTCCCGTGGACGAGGGTTGCTGCGTAGCGGTCTCTCCAGGCGGTGATTCGCTGGCGTTCCTCACCGGGCCGCACGCGTTGAATGTCGTCGCGATGAGCGGGGGCATTCCGCGCATCGTGGCGGATTCGGGGCTCACGTCGGTGTCCGACTTTGGTGGCGGCGCAGACTGGGCGCCGGATGGCTGGCTGTATGCGAGCGGACTCGACGGATTGGTCCGCGCCCCTTCGCGTGGCGGGAAGCTCGAGCGGATCACAACACTTGATGCCCAGCGCGGGGACCTGCGCCACCTGTGGCCCTCGGTGCTTCCCGGGTCCCGTGCGGCGCTGCTCACCGTGGTGCCGGTGAAGGGGGCAGCGGATCCTGCGCGGAGTGCGATCGGAGTGGCGGACTTCAAGACCGGCAAGGTAGAGATTCTCGCACAGGGCATTCGGGCCATCTACGCGCCCACCGGTCACCTGATCGTCGCAAAGGCCAACGGAAGTCTGTGGGCCGTCCCGTTCGATATTGGTTCGCACCGCCTCACGGGGCGCGAGCGCGAGCTTCCCGATACTGCGTCGTCGACTGGCGGGGTCGCGGATCTCTCGTTGTCGCTGAGCGGCAATTTAGTGTATACGAAAGGTGTGCTACAGTCATTGCGCGCGGTCTGGGTCACCCGGGCCGGCGAAGCGCAACCGGTGGCGGCTGACGTCGTGGGCGAGCAGATCGCCGACCCGGCACTTTCCCCCGACGGGCGGCGGATGACGTTTTCGCTCATCGGCCCTGACGGTCGGGCGGATCTCTGGGTAAAGTCCCTTGATGGATCGCCCAGATCGCGCCTGACGTTCGACGGGGCAGCCAATAACCGTGCGTCGTGGCGGTCCAATGCAAACATCATGTTCAATTCGGACCGCGAGGACCCCGGCGCCAGGTTGCGATTG
>JANLSF010000192.1:0-4022 GCA_031362285.1 Gemmatimonadota bacterium
CTTCATCCGGACGCAGGCGCGGCCACGAGGGCGCCCGCGGAACCCCGACGATGCAAACACCACCGGACGAGGAGAAAGTTCCCACATGACCGAGACCGAACTGGCCGCCCTGCACGCAACCTACGGCGCGACGATGTTCAGCGTCGCGATGTCGGTGACACGGGACGTGGCCGACGCCGAAGAGGTGGTGAGTGATGCGTTCATGAAGGCATGGGTCGATGCGGCGCGCTTCGACAGTGCGCGCGGGTCGATGCTCGCCTGGCTCCTGACGCTCACGCGGAGCCGCGCGCTCGACCGGGTGCGCGCGCGGAATCGCCGCGAGCGGACGCTCGACCGGGCGGAGGTGGAGTTCGCCGAGGACGATGACGCGTGGCGCGTGCCGGCGGTGGCGCTGCGGTCCATGGAAGCGGCCGAGCTCCGTCTCGCGCTCAATCACGCCATCGGCACGCTGCCGGCGGTCCAGCGGGAGGTGATCGAACTCGCCTTCTTCCACGGGACGTCGCACGCCGGCGTCTCCGAGCGGCTTGGCGTGCCCCTCGGCACGGTCAAGACGCGCGCGCGGCAGGGGCTGCGCCGGATGCGCACCGTGCTCGCGGCCGCGTGAACGGTGGAGCGGGGGTCCCGGACGGCGGCGACGACGGATCGGCGGCGGCGGTGGCGACGCTCTTTGCCGACCCGCGTGTGGCGCAGCTGACCGCCCTGGGCTCCTCGCTCTGGTACCGGGCCGAACTCGTGTCCGGCCGCGTGGCGTGGACCACGTCGCTCCTCGAGCGGTGGGGGTACGAACCCGACGAGACCACGCGGCACGTGAGCTGGTGGCTCGACCGGACGCACCCGGATGACCTCGCGAGGCTCACCGCCCTCCTCGCGCAGGCCCCGGCGGGGGCGCTGGAGCGGTGGGACCTCGCGTACCGGTTCCGGACGGCCGACGGCGATTGGGTGCGGGTGGCAGGGCAGGCCATGCTCGTCCGCGACCCGGCCGGGTTGCCCGTGGCAACGCAGGGGGCGGTGGTCGACGTGACGTGACCTGTCGCGCGTCACCACCCGAAGGCTCGGCCCCGTCGACGGAGACCGTTCGGTGATCGCCGATCACCTGCGCGGCCATCCACAGGAACAGGCCCGCGCACACCGCATGGGGAATCCTGCGGAGCCAGAAGTTGGTCGTGATCAGGCGCTCAACCAGCTCGACCGAGAGCCCGTGCGCACTCAACTGGAGCTGGATCGGCACCTGGATCGTGACGGTGGAGACCCACACGACGGCCTGCGCCGCAATGGCCACCCAGACGGCCCAGGCGGGAATCGCGGCCGGCCGAAACCAGAGCATGAGGATCGTGAACACGGTGCCAAGCACCAAGGGCGCCACCAGGAACGTCACCACCCGCGGCGAGATGAACTGGTGGTAGGCGATGAATGCGTCGGCGCCGATGAGATGCCAGCTCGCGTAGTTCACGAAGCTCTCGATGAAGGCGGCGCCGGTGCCGTAGCACACCAGCGCAAAGGCGATCAGGAAGATCCACCGTGGTCGCATGTTCCGCTCGTTGCTGAATGCCACGGCGGCGGCGCTCGTGCCGCCCGACGTGTGGTTGTGTTGACATCGATCCCGCTGACGTCGCCAGGGCCGACGTTCGGGTACGCGCGCAAGCTAACGGTGACGACGGAGACGCTGGCGGCCACGCGCCTCGACAATCTCGGTGCGCTGGATGTGGGCAGTTCGCTCACCGCCAGCACGCCAATCAATCAGCGCGGCATCGCCACGGTCGCCCCGGCCAACACGCTGATGATGCCCGGGTTGCTGCAGCTCCTCGCCGGCTCGACGACGACCGTGAGCGGCATGCTCGTGAGGCACGGCGGGTGCACGAAGCCAGTCGGGACCGACGTTGTACCTGTACCCGCCATCCGAGAGTCGCCACGCCTGGTCGGGCGTCATCGTGGCGCCGCGCCCGAGACTCTGAACTCCGCGCAGGGCGCCCTAGCCCCCGAACAACCCCAGCTGCGCCGCCGCCGGCGCCCCCTCGATCTGCAGCAACCGCCGCTTGGTCTCCGCGCCCCCCGGCGCCGAGAAGCCACCCAACGTGCCGTTCGCCGCCAGCACCCGGTGGCACGGGACGATCACCGGGATCGGGTTCTTCCCCAGCGCCTCCCCCACCGCGCGCGCCAGCGTCTTGTCGCCGAGTCGCTCGGCCACCTCGCCGTACGTGAGCGTCTGTCCGGGCGGAATCGCGCGCGCCACGGCGTACACGCGCGCCTGCAACTCGGTCACGCCGTGCAGGTCGAGCGGGACATCGGCCAGGTCATCGCGCGCGCCGGTGAGCAGCGCCTGCACGCGTGACACGGCCGACTGCACGAACGGCGGCGCACCCTCCATGGCAACCGTTGCCACAGCGGGGAACCGCCGCGCCACGCGCGCTTCCATGGCCGCCGCGCTCCCCTCGGGCAGTTGGGCGCCCACGATGCCCAGGTCGTTCCACGCGATCCCCATGGGCCCGATCGGGGTGTCGAAGAGGGCCCGGCCTGCGCTCACGCTTCCTTCCGCTCGGGCTCGAGCGCGCCCGCCAGCACGCGGCTCCCGCGAATCGCCGTCACGAAGTTGGTCCGCGAGTAGTCCCCGAACGAGATGTACCCCGCCACGTCCTCGCGGCCCAACACGGCGCGCCGGATCGCGGCGTCGGCCCACCCGGCGTCGAGCAGTCGGTCCACTTCGCCAATGGTGGACTCCAACCAGTCGGCCTTGGCCGACAGGGTCGCGATCGGATCGGCCACGAGGCCCCGGTGCGCGCAGAACATCATCCGCGGCTCGAGCGCCGCCATCCGGCGCAGGCTCTCCACCAGCTGTCGCGGGTTCTCGTACGGATGCGCCACTCGCACCTTCACCCCGAGAAACAGGTCGCCGGCGAACAGGATCCGGTCCTCGCTCGCCCACGCCACATGATGATCGCTGCTGTGCCCGGGCGTGTGCAGCATCTCCACCGGACCCGGCTCGAACGGAGTCACCGCGCGCGTCAGGCTGCGCATCGTCTTCCAGGTGAACTGGCGGTAGTAGCCGATCGGCTGCACGTCGCGCACGGCGGCCGCGGTCTCGTCGCCCATCCAGAGGGGAAGCCCCAGCTTGGCCACCGAGTTCACGTTGCCGGCATGATCCTCGTGCTGGTGCGTCACCACCACGCCGTCGGGACGCAGGTCGCCAAGCCAGTCCCGGTACTCCTGGCGTGCGTCGGGGAAGGCGGTGTCCACCACGACCCCCCGGTAGGCGTAGCAGCTCACCGTGATGCCGATGAGCCGCGTGCGCGCCGTCGCGAACTCGGCCCGGACCACCGGGCCGTGGAAGGAGAGGTGTACCATGGAGGGAAAGCTACCCGGCCGCCGAGGGGTGTCGGGCGCGCGGCATCACCCCTATAATGAAGGCATCCGAGGCGCCCGGCCCTGCTAGTGGCCGGGCGCCTCCGTTTCCCCCGACCCCCGCCCCAGCGGTGACGCCATGCTCGAGCAACTGAAGCAGAAGCTCGGAGAGGAAGTCGAGAAGCTCCAGCACGAGCTCAACGTCACCCTGCCCAACGAGATCCGTCGGGCCGTGGAAATGGGCGACCTGCGCGAAAACTCCGAGTACAAGGCGGCGCTCGAGCGGCAGCAGTTCGTGCGCGCCCGCCTGGGCCAGTTGCGGCAGCGCCTGTCCAAGCTCTCGCAGATCGACATCAAGGACATTCCCAACGACCGGGTGGGGATGGGCTCCAAGGTCGTGGTCAAGGACCAGGCCAGCGGCGTGCTCGAGACGTACCACCTCGTCTTCGGCGACGCGCTCGAGTTCAACGAGCTCCACGTGACGATGGCGTCCCCCATCGGCCGCGCGCTGCTCAACAAGATGGTGGGCGACGTGGCGATGCTGAAATTGCCGACGCGGCTGCGGAAGCTCGAGGTGATGGAGCTCGTCACCATCCACGCGGTGAAGCTCGAAGAGATCCTGTAGCGTCGCGTTCGCGAGCGCGCCTACGGGGTGACGGCGAACAGCCGCGTCGCCTCGCGCTCCC
>JANLSF010000735.1:0-6799 GCA_031362285.1 Gemmatimonadota bacterium
GCGGTGCCGGCGCTCGAGCGCCACGCCGCCTCCGCCTGTTCGAGCTGCGACGCCGCCTGCCGGGCGTCGATCGACGCCCCCTGCCGGGCCTGGTCGAGGCGCGCTTCCGCCTCCATCAGGTTGGCGCGCGCCACCTGCTCGTCGCCCGTGATGCGCCAGCCGGTGAAGATGGGGAACGACGCCGTGACCGACAGGGTCGAGTTCGTCAGGAACTTGTCGAACGCCGGCACCTGGAAGTCGGCCTGGCTGAACGCGAGCTTCGCGTAATTGGCCGACAGGACCACGGTGGGCAGTCGCTGCGACCGGGCGACCGAGAACTGCTCCTTCTGCACCCCCACGGCCTCGGTGGCCTGCTTCACGAGGGCCCGCGCCACGCTCGAGGTGTCGGGCGTCGGCGCCCCGATGAGCGCCAGCAGCGACTGCGCCGCCCCCGAGTCCTCGTCGCCCGCCGGCACGCTCAAGGTCACCGAGTCGGCTGCGCCGAGGTTGAGCACCTGCTTGAGGCGCAACTTGGCCACGTCGCGCTCGGCGCGCCGCTGGATCAGCACCGGGCGCTGGTTGTCGCGCGTGACCTGGGCGCGCAACAGCTCGAACTCGGCCGTCGTGCCGACGTTCCTCGCCAGCTGCACCTGCGCGGCGAGGTTCGACGTCTGCACGAACGACGACTCGGCGATCACCAGCAGCCGCTCGGCGAGCACCGCATCGAGGAAGGCCTGCGCCACGTTGAGCGCGAGCTGCGCCCGCTGGCTGCGCAACTCGATCTCGGCGGTGCGTTGGCCGGCGCTGGCCGCGCGGTTCTGGGCCGTGACCCGGCCGCCGGTGAACAGGTTGAGCGACGCGCTGAGGCCGAGTTGGTACTGGTTGGCCGCGCCGAAACCGACCTTGCTGAAGTCGATGCCGCCGGACGCCGCGCAGTTGGTGGAGTTGGCGAGTCCGGTCTCGATCGAGTCGAGGCGCGAGGCGGTGCCGGCGCCGGTGACCGGCGTGAACACGCGGCACGGCGCGCGCACCGGACCGGCGCTGCCGGCGAGCGCACTGAACTGCGTGGCCAGTGTCCGCGTGTAGAGGAGCTGCGCGTTGAGCTGCGGCAGGTATTGGCTGAACGCCTGCACCTTCTGGCCGCTGGCGCGCTCCACCCCGGCGCGGGCGATCTGCACCGCCTGGTTCTTCTGCTCGGCGATCTGGAAGGCGGCGTTCAGCGTGAGCGCGCGCGGCGAGGGGCCTGGCGGCGGAACGGGCTCCTGCGCGCGGAGCGGAGTGGCGGCCACCGCGAGGGCGGTGCCGAGGAGGGCGAGTCGAGACCACATGCGACGGGAACTCATCAGGTTGTTGGGGAACTGCCGGCCCGGGCAGCACTGGCGCGCTTCGTCGCGCGGGCGGTGACGGAGATGCCGAGGGCGCGCGCCACGAGGCGCACGTACTGCTCAGCCGCCGCGCTGGCGGGGGTGGGATAGATCGAGGGCATCAGGTCACGCCCCATCGCGTCGGCAAACAGCGACGACATGAGCATCGACGACGCGACCATCGGATCGACGTCGGAGGAGGCCAGCCGCAGCGCCTGCAGCCGCACGATGTACTCGCGCAACTGGTGATGGGCCCACGTGGGCCCTTCGCAGGCCGCATCGCTCATGGCGGGACGCTCCTCCATCTCGCTCATGCACTTCCGGATCATCGAGCGCATCTTGCGCATGTGGGCGTGGGCCGCGGTGGCGAACGCGGTCAACTCGGCGATCGGGTCGGCCGGGGTGACGGGGAGCCCGGCCACGCCGTCGCGATCGGCGCGGTTGCGGATGGCGGCGTCGATGAGCGCCGCCTTCGAGCCGAAGGTGCGGAAGAGGGTGACCTCGTTGACGCCGGCCGCGGCGGCGATGCGCTTGGTGGTGGCGCCGCGAAAGCCATGCGCGCCGTAGACGCGGACAGCCGCTTCGAGGATGCGATCTCGCATGCGAGGTGCGGTGGAGGGAGTGACGGAAGGACCGGCGTCCGGAAGTGCAAGCAAGTAATTACTTGCGTACCCCCCGGGCGCGCAAGTGGGTGCTTGCACACGCCTCACATACGCAGCGCCCGGCGGCGAAGTTTCCACGAGCCCGTTCGTCCCCCGTCACGAGTGCGTCATGGCCACCGCCGCTCCGCCACGCCCGGCCCCGCTCCCGCCCGGCCCTGGTCGCCAACTGCCAGGCCAGATGCTCCTGCGCCTGCGGCGGCACGGACTCCTCGGCTCCATGACGGACCTGGCGCGGGAGTACGGCGACATCGTGACCTTCAAGGTCCCCGGCGAACGGTTCCTGCTGCTCAACCACCCGGACCAGATCCGGGACGTCCTCGTCACCCACAACAAGCTGTTCAAGAAGGGGCGCGGGCTCGAGCGCACCACCATGCTCCTCGGCAACGGCATGCTGACCAGCGAGGGGGAGTTCCACCTCCGCCAGCGCCGGCTCGCGGCCCCCGCCTTCCACCGCGACCGCATTGCCGCCTACGGCGACGTCATGAGCGCCTTCGCCCGCCGCCACGCCAACGGGTGGCAGGATGGGGCGATGCGCGACATGGCCAAGGACATGATGCGCCTGACCCTCGCCATCGCCGGCAAGACGCTGTTCGACGCCGATGTGGAGAACGAGGCCGTCGAGATCGGCGAGGCGCTCGAGGACGTGTTCAGCGCCTGGAGCCTTGCCCTCCTGCCGCTCGGCCACCTGCTCATCCACCTGCCCATTCCCGCCGCCCGGCGCTTCAAGAAGGCCAAGGCCCGGCTCGATGCCACGATCTACCGGATGATCGCCGACCGGCGCGCCGCCCCGGGCGACCGCGGCGACCTCCTGTCGATGCTGATCGACGCCACCGACACCGAAGGCGACGGCTCGGGGATGAGCGACGAGCAACTGCGCGACGAGTGCATGACGATCTTCCTCGCCGGGCACGAGACCACCGCGAACGCGCTCACCTGGACCTGGTACCTGCTGTCGCAGCACCCCGAGGTCGAGGCCACGCTCCATGAGGAAGTGGACCGCGTGCTGGGCGGCCGCGCCGCCACGGCCGCCGACCTGCCGCGCCTGCCGTACACGCGCATGGTGCTCTCCGAGTCCATGCGGCTCTATCCGCCGGTCTACGCCATCGGGCGGCGCGCCCTCGTGCCGTACGACGTGGGCGGCTACCACGTGCCGGTGCGCACCGTGGTGCTCGCCTCGCAGTACCTGGTGCACCGCGACCCCCGCTGGTGGAGCGAGCCCGAGCGGTTCAACCCGGAGCGGTGGCGCGAGGGGAGCGGCGAGCCCCGCCACAAGCACGCGTACTTCCCCTTCTCGGCCGGCACGCGCGTGTGCATCGGCGAGCAGTTCGCCTGGATGGAGGGGATCCTCGTGATCGCCGAGTTGGCGCAGCAGTGGCGCTTCCGCCACGATCCCGCGCACGTGGTGGGGTTGGCGCCGCAGATCACGCTGCGCCCCTCGCACGGCATGCGGATGCGTGTCGAGCAGCGCCGGGCGCGGGCGTGAGCGCCTGGATCCTCTACGCGGTCTTCGTCCTCTCGGGCGCGGCCGGCCTCATCTACGAATCGGTCTGGAGCCGGTACCTCGGGCTCTTCGTGGGGCACAGCGCGTACGCCCAGGTCATCGTGCTCGTGATCTTCCTCGGCGGCATGTCGCTCGGCGCGTTCGTCATCGGCGAGCGTTCCTCGTGGCTCAAGCGCCCGCTCCGGTGGTACCTCGGGGTCGAGATCATCGTCGGCCTGGTCGGGATCTTCTTCCACGACATCTTCGTCGCGGTCACCGCGATCGCGTACGACACCGTGTTCCCGGCGCTGGGCGACGGCCTGATGCTCACCGTCGCCAAGTGGCTGATCGCGGCCGTGCTCATCCTGCCGCAGTCGATCCTGCTCGGCATGACCTTCCCGCTGATGAGCGCGGGGGTGCTGCGCACCCTCCGGACCGGCGCCGACCGGTCGGGCCGCGTGCTGGCCATGCTGTACTTCACCAACTCGATCGGGGCGGCGGCGGGCGGACTCGCCGCCGGTTTCTGGCTGGTCGCGCTCGCCGGGCTCCCCGGCACGCTGTACGCGGCGGCGGCCCTCAACCTCCTCGTCGCGGTGATCGTCGTGGGCGTCGAGCAGTTCACGCGGGCGCGCGCGGACGACGCCCCGGGGTCGAGCGTCGGCGACGAGCCGTTGCCCGCCACGGCGGCATCCACGCGGCTCGAACGGACGCTGCTCGCCGTGGCCGGCGGCACGGCGGCCGCCTCGTTCATCTACGAGATCGCGTGGATTCGCATGCTCTCGCTCGTGCTCGGGGCCGCCACGCACTCGTTCGAGCTGATGCTCTCGGCGTTCATCACCGGCCTCGCCGCGGGCGCGCTGTGGACGCGCACGCGGGCTGACCGGTTCGCCGATCCCCTCCGCACCCTGGGCAAGGTGCAGGTGATCATGGGGCTGCTCGCCGTCGCGACGATGCCGGTCTACATCGCCAGCTTCCATGCGCAGGCGGGGCTGCTCACGGCGCTCAGCACCAACGAGCAGGGCTACCGGGTGTTCAGCGTCGCGAAGTACGCGATCTCGCTGGCGGTGATGCTGCCGGCCACCTTCTGCGCCGGCGTCACCCTGCCCCTCATCACGCGCACCCTGCTGGCCGCCGGCGGCGGGGAGCGCGCGATCGGGCGGGTGTACGCGGTGAACACCTTCGGCTCGATCATCGGCGTGGCGGCCGCGGCCCTCGTGCTGCTCCCCCTGCTCGGCGTGAAGTGGCTGCTCGTGGCCGGCGCCGTCGTCGACATCGGCGTGGGTCTCTGGCTGCTCGCGGGGGCGGCCGACGCCTGGCGCCCCTCGCGCGCCTGGCTGGGCTGGGCGGCGGGCGCGGCGGCGGCGATCGTGGTGGTCACCGTGCTCACCCGCTTCGACCGGTTGCTCCTCTCGAGCGGCGTGTACCGGTATGCCTCGGCCGAGATCGCGCCGGGATGGAAGTCCATCTTCTACGCCGATGGCCGCACGGCCACCGTGAGTGCGCGGCTCGACACCACCTCGGGCGAGGTGTCGCTGGCCACCAATGGCAAGCCCGACGCGTCGATGTCGCGCGCGTGGCTCGCCGTCGCGGGGCCACCGGTCGGCGGATTGGCCGGCGACCAGGCGGCGCAGCTGCTGCTGCCCCTCATCGCGCTGGCCTACAACCCCAAGGCCCAGCACGTCGCGGCGATCGGCCATGGCTCGGGCATGTCGTCGCACATCCTGCTGGGCGCCGATGGCGTGCAGGACGTCACGACGATCGAGATCGAGCCGCAGATGATCGAGGGGTCGCGCGCCTTCATGCCGGCCAACCGGCGCGTCTTCGAGGATCCGCGCTCGCACTTCCGGATCGACGACGCGCGCTCCGTCTTCGCCGCCGGGCACGTGAAGTACGATCTCATCATGTCGGAGCCGTCGAACCCGTGGGTCAGCGGCGTGTCGGCCCTCTTCACCGACGAGTTCTACCAGCGCGCCCGCCTCGCCCTCGCCCCCGGCGGCGTCTTCGGCCAGTGGCTCCACCTGTACGAGATGGACGATCCGCTCGTGATCTCCGTGCTCGCGGCCGTCCACCGCAACTTCGCGTCCTACGCGCTCTACCTCGTGTCGGGCTCGGACCTGCTCATCGTGGCCAGCATGGACGCCGCGCTCACCCCGCCCGACTGGCGGGTGCTCAATGCGCCCCGGATCGACCAGGACCTGCGCCGCGTGGTGCCGATCACCCCCAAGGCCCTGGCCGCCAGCTGGATCGCCGACCGCGAGGCGCTGGCCCCGCTGCTCGACCGGTGGCGCGCCGTGAACTCCGACTTCTATCCGTACCTCGACCTCGGCACCGAGCGCGCACGCTTCCTGCGCTTGGGCGCCACCGGGATGTATGCGATCGCCTCCGACCGGTTCGCGATGGTGAATGCGAAACGGGGGCGCCTCATCCCGCCGCATTCCGAGACCGTGGCGTCGATGGAGATGGGACGGGTGCGCCAACTCGCCGCCGCGGCGCGGCTGCGCGGCGCGATCGCCGGCACGCTCACGCCGCAGGAACTCGCGGCCGATCGCAACGTCGCGCCGATGCTCTTCCAGTACCGCGGACTGGAGGCCTTCGCGGCCTCCGGCGCTCCACCGGGCGACTGGCGCGCATGGCTCGCGCGGGTGGGCGACGTGGAGGACATGCTGGACGGCGGCAATGCCGGCGTGGTCGACACCGCGTACTTCGTGATGCTCGAACGCTACCTCGAGCGCAGCAAGGCGCCGCACGGCGTGCGCACCGCCGTCGGCTTCATGCGGGCCGTGGGTGGCTGGGACTGGCCGCGCACCGCGGCGCTCGCCGACACGCTGCTGCTCTACGAGCGCCGGGGCGATCCGTGGATGGGCGCCGACGTCCTGCGCTCGGCCGGCGTGGTCTCGCACCTGCACATGAGCGACCCGGCGGGCGCCCGCCGCTTCTTCGACGTCCTCACGTCGCGCACGCAGTTCGGCCTCACGGACCTGCGGACCCTGCTCCTCGACTCGTGGGTCCGGCAGGCCGAGGAAGCACTGGCCCGCGCCCCGTAGCCCGACGATATCCCCCGACCCGTCACTGCCATGCCCAGCCTCCGCCGCTCGCGCCGCATCGCCCTGCTGTGCGTCGTCGTCATCGCCCCCGCCACGCTGCGCGCCCAGGGCTACCGCCAGCCTCCCGCGCCGATATCGCAGATCCTCGACGCGCCGGCCACGCCGCTGGAGCAGGTGAGCCCGGATCGCACCACGCTGCTGCTCTACGAGCGCCGGGGCGATCCGTGGATGGGCGCCGACGTCCTGCGCTCGGCCGGCGTGGTCTCGCAC
>JANLSF010000746.1:0-3762 GCA_031362285.1 Gemmatimonadota bacterium
GCGGATTGATGCCGACACCGTCTGCGTCCGCGAGCCGAACCGGTTGTCGTCGTACGCGCCGGTGAGGTTCACCTTCACGACGCGCACCGAGTCGATCATGGCGGCGAGGCCGGTGTCGGCCTTCGATCCGTGCAGCGGCGCCGTGTGATAGCGCGGCAGCTGCCCCGACGTGATGGTGGTGATCGCACCCCCGGTGTCGGCCTTCACGTAGCTGAACACCGCGGCACCCGCGGCAATGACGATCCCCTTCACCACGATCGTCGGGGCCGTCGTGTTCTCGCGGCGCCAGAGGATGTAGTCGTCCGTCCGGGCGGTGGTCGAGTCGAGGCTGAACCAGTAGGAAATGGTCTCGGCCGGGCTGCGCACGCCACCGATGATGTAGTTCGTGTCGGGATAGATCTTGCCACCGGCCAGCGGCAGCGTCACGGGGCTCGCCGTCGTCAGCGACGTCTGCGTCGTCGAGTCGGCGTCTGGATCCCAGTAGACCGCGCGCACGTCGGCCGAGTCGGGACTCGACGAGTTGGCGTTGAAGGTCAGGGCCAGCGGGGCGATCTGGATCAGCATCGGTTGCTGGTTGTACGTGCCGGCGCCGGCCATGCGCAGGTCGCGGTCGATCTGGGCGATGGCGAACTGCAGCCCGCGCACCATGTCGCCCTGGCCGCTGGCGGTCGTGATGGCCCGCGACTGCGAGTTGAAGAAGGGGAGGCTGAAGCTGAGGACGACGAGGAAGATCGTCATCGCCACGACCACCTCGATGAGGCTGAAGCCGGCCTGACGGCGCATGGGGGCGGATGAGAGGGGCATGGTCAGAACCGCGGAATGGCGATCGTGTTCTTGATCGTGTCGGGGATCGCCTTCCCGTACACGGCCACGGTCACGAGGATGTGATCCTGCTTGGTGCCCGAGGTGCCGCCGATCCGGGTGGTGTAGGTGCGCCGGTCGAAGCCCGGCAGCACCGCCACCTCCGTGAGCGTGAAGGCGCTGATCAGCGTGTAGTAGTTGTTCCAGGTCTTGATCTCCTCGAGGCGCGTCGAGACGAGCTGTCCTCCCAGTGCGCGCGTGTTCGTCGACCGCGTCGTGCGCGCGTAGTTGGTCACGAACATCCCCATCGAGAGCAGCGCACCGCCCAGGATCATGACGGCCACCACCACTTCGATCATCGACATGCCACGCCGCACGCGGGGCGCCGACCCTACCGCTTCAAGATCGACCATGACGAGCTCCCGTAAGCGTAAACCTCGACGCGCCCGGTGGGCTGGGCGACGATGATGGACCGGAAATCCTGGTTCTGTCCGCGCAACGTGGTCACGTACACCTGCATGTCGGTGGACAGCGCCCCGGACCGGCGGGCGATCACCGTGGGCATGGCGTCGATCGTGCGGATGTTGCCGCCGACCACCGGCCCGACCGCGTAGGCGCCCGCCACGACCGACGGCGGCGTGCCGTACTTCATGTCGTTCTCGAGCGGCTTCCACAGCACCCGCTCGCCGACGTCCACCGTGTTGTTGTTGTTGACGTCCTCCACGTAACGCACCCTGCGCCCCGCCGTGTCGAACGAGACCATGATGTTGAACTGCTTCTGCACGGAATTGCGCATGGCCTGCTCCATCACGGTGCGGAGCACCGTGATCCCCGCGTCGGCCTGGTTGCGCCGGAAGTCGAGCCTGAAGAAGGCGATCCCCATCAGGACCCCGATCACCGTCATGGTGACCATGATCTCGAGCAGGGTGAACCCCGCCCGCACGGGGCGGCTGGCATGTGCCGAGAGTCTCACTGGCGCGTCCTTCTGAGGTTGGGGCATGGGCTGCATCCGTTGCGTCTGGTGCTCGACGGTCAAGCTGCAGTCACCGTAACCGCAGCACCGTCACGCCGACGGTAAGAACCGTCACAACTAACGTTATCTTACCTTGTGACCGCCGTCACTCGGCTCCCTCCGGACCCCGCCAGATGGGTGTGATCGCCGCCCTCCTCCCGGAACCCGCCTGGCACCAGCGGGTCCACGCGGCCGTTCGCGACCGGCACGAAGTCATCTCGTGCGCCGACTGGGCCGGGCTGCTCCGCACCTGCGGCACCGAAGCGGTCGTCCTCGCGATCTTCGACCTCTACGCCGAGGGGGGGCTCGACCTCGAGCCGCTCCGCACCCTGCGCCGCCGCTTTCCGCGGATCACGCAGGTGGCCTACGTGCGGCCCACCGCCGATCGCGCCCGCGACCTGTTCGACGCCGGCCGTGCCGGCATCGACGCGATCGTGGTCGCCGAGCGGGACGACAGCCCGGCCCTCCTGCGCGCCACGGTGGACTTGGCCGAGGCCCGGGCCGTTGCCGGCGTGGTGCGTGAACATCTGGACGAGGAGGCGCCCCTGGTCCGCGATGCCGTCCTCATCTCGGTCACCCGCGCCCACGAGCAGCTCGACCCCGACCGCTTGTCGCGACTCCTCCATCTCTCGCGACGGGCGCTGGCCGACCAGCTCGCCCGGGCCGGCTTTCCCGCCCCGCAACGCCTCCTCGCCTGGGGGCGGCTGATCGTCGCCGCCCACCTCCTCGAGGACCCGTCCCGGTCGGCCGAGGGGGTGGCCCTCGCCCTCGACTACCCGTCGGGCTCCGCGTTCCGGAACGCCTGCCAGCGCTATCTCAAGTCCACGCCGCACGAGATCCGGGCCAAGGGGGGCGCGCGCTTCGCCGTCAGCGGGCTCCTCGCCGAAGCGGGCCGCCCCGCGCGGGGCTGAGGGATGCTGCTCGTCGGCCTCACCGGGAACAACGCCAGTGGCAAGTCGGAGGTTTCCCGCCAACACGCCGAGCGGGGGGCGACGGTGATCGACGCGGACCTCCTGGCCCGGGAAGCGGTCACCCCCGGCCAGGAGGCGCTCGCGCGGATCATCGACCGGTTCGGCCAGCGCGTGCTCAATCCGGATGGCACGCTTGACCGCGCCGCCCTGCGCCAGCGGGTGTTCGCCGACCCGCGCGAACTCGACGCGCTCAACGCCATCCTCCATCCGGACATCGGGATCCGCCGCGACCGGCTGGTGGCCGCCGCCCGCGCCCGCGGCGACCGGATCGTCGTCTGCGACATCCCGCTGCTCTTCGAGCGCAACCTGATCGCCGACTACGACCTGGTGGTGCTCGTCGACGCCCCGCGCGACGTGCGGCTCGATCGCCTCGTCCGCGACCGCGCCCTCGCTGAGGCCGAGGCGATGCGCATGATCGCCGCGCAGATGCCCGCCGAGCTCAAGCGCGCCCGTGCCGACCTCGTCATCGACAACGGGGGCACCCGCGAGGCCCTCCTCGAGGCGGTGCGCGGACTGTGGCAGGCGCTCGTGCAGCGCGCCTCGCGCGACGTCGCGCGCGCCTGACGCGCGCCCCGGCACGCGCGAGCTTCCTTGACCGTGCTCCCGCCCGCACGATACACTTCGCGCGTCAACCCTCCTCCTGATTCGGAGCCTCGCCGTGGCGGACGTCCCAGCCGACCTGCAGTACACTGCCGACCATGAATACGTGAAGGCCACGCCGGATGCCGACGTCGTCATCGTGGGCATCACCGCCTATGCGCAGGGGGAACTCGGCGACGTCGTCTTCGTCGACCTCCCGAAGAAGGGAGCGTCCTTCGACGCCCATGCGGTCTTCGGCACGATCGAGGCCGTCAAGGCAGTCTCGGAGCTGTTCTCGCCGATCTCGGGCGAGGTTGTGCGCGGTAACGATGCCGTGGTCGAGAAGCCGGAGTTAGTGAACAGCGACGCGCACGGCGAGGGATGGCTGCTCGAAGTGCG
>JANLSF010000761.1:0-8842 GCA_031362285.1 Gemmatimonadota bacterium
GCTCGCGTTCGACACGATCTACGCCGAGGGGCAGCGGCGCTACGTCGAGTCGCTCTCGGCGTACGCCCGGCAGTTCCTGGGCCTGATGGAGAAGCCCGATGTCGACGCGATCGAGGGGCTCTCCCCGGCCATCTCCATCGAGCAGAAGTCCGCCGGTCACAATCCGCGCTCCACGGTCGGCACGGTCACCGAGGTGTACGACTACCTCCGCCTGCTGTACGCGCGGGCCGGCATGCCCCACTGCCCCAGCTGCGGGCGGCCGGTCGATCGCATGAGCGCCGCGCAGATCGCCGACGTGGTGCTGACCTGGCCCGAGGGGATCAAGCTCGAGCTCCGCGCGCCGCTCGTGCGCCAGCGCAAGGGCGAGTTCCGCGAGCTGTTCGAGCAGGTGCGCACCCAGGGCTTCGTGCGGGGCGTCGTGGACGGCGAGGTCATCGAGCTCGCCAACCCGCCCAAGCTCAACCGGCGGCAGAACCACGACGTGTCGGTGCAGGTCGACCGCCTCGTGGCGCGCACCGCCGACCGCGGCCGCCTCGTGGACTCGATCGAGACGGCGCTCAAGCTCGCCGACGGGCTCGTGGAGATCGTCCGGCACGACGGGCCCAAGCCGGAGGTGCAGCTCTTCTCCGAGAAGTACGGCTGCCCCACGTGCGGCATCTCGCTCCCCGAGCTTGAGCCGCGCCACTTCTCCTTCAACTCGCCGTTCGGCGCCTGCGCCGCCTGTTCCGGACTCGGCGTTCGCAAGGAAGTCAGCGAGGACCTCATCCTCGGCGATCCCTCGATCTCGATCCTCGAGGGGGTGGTGCTGCCGTGGGGGGAACCCGATGGCTACCTGCGACGCGTCATCCTGCCGGGGCTGGCCAAGAGCCTCAAGTTCGAGCTCAACCTGCCGTGGGCCGACATTCCGGTGAAGGCCCGCGAGTCGCTGCTCAACGGCATTCCCGGGAAGAAGGGCGACGCCACCTGGGAGGGGATCCTCCAGAACGTGCAGCGGCGCTACGCCGAGACGTCCTCGGATGGCGTGCGCATGGAGCTCGAGCAGTACATGATCACCGCACCCTGCACCCAGTGTGCCGGCAAGCGGCTCAAGCCCGAGTCCCTCGCGGTGACCATCGACGGCCGCTCCATCGGCGACGTCGTGAACGAGCCCATCACCGATGCGATGGCCTTCTTCGACCGCGTCCCGGTCCGCGCCCCGGGCCGGCCTGGGCTCGACCCCGGCATCGCCGGCCCGATCCTCAAGGAGGTGCGCGAGCGGCTCCGCTTCCTCGTGGACGTCGGCCTCGACTACCTCACGATGAACCGCTCGGCCGAGTCGCTCTCGGGTGGCGAGGCGCAGCGCATCCGGTTGGCCACGCAGATCGGGTCGCGGCTGGTGGGCGTGCTGTACATCCTCGATGAGCCGTCCATCGGATTGCACCAGCGCGACAACGCCCGGCTGCTGTCCACGCTCATGCGGCTGCGCGACCTCGGCAACACGGTCATCGTGGTCGAGCACGACGAGGAGACGATCCGCGCCGCCGACCACGTCATCGACCTCGGGCCGGGCGCCGGCAAGCACGGCGGCCTCGTGGTGGCCGAAGGGACGCTCCGCGACATCGAGCGGAGCCCGGATTCGCTCACGGGCCAGTACCTGCGGGGCGACCGGGTGGTGGCCGTGCCGCGCGAACGGAAGCGCCCCGTGCCGGGCAAGGTGCTGCGCATCGAGGGGGCGAAGGCGCACAACCTCCAGGACGTCACGGTCGAGTTCCCGCTCGGGCTGTTCGTGGCCGTGACCGGCGTGTCGGGGTCGGGGAAGTCCACCCTGGTCGAGGACATCCTCCACCGCTCGCTCGCGCGCCACTTCTATCGCGCCCGCACCATTCCCGGCCAGCACAAGCGCCTCACCGGGCTCGAGCACCTCGACAAGGTGATCGACATCGACCAGAGCCCCATCGGCCGCACGCCGCGCTCGAACCCCGCCACGTACACCGGCCTCTTCACCCCCATTCGCGAGCTGTTCGCCGAGCTGCCGGAGGCCAAGATCCGCGGCTACGGACCCGGGCGCTTCTCGTTCAACGTGAAGGGCGGGCGCTGCGAAGCGTGCGAGGGCGACGGGCTCGTGAAGATCGAGATGCACTTCCTCCCCGACGTGTTCGTGCCGTGCGAAGTCTGCAAGGGGAAGCGGTTCAACCGCGAGACGCTGGAAGTCCGCTTCCGCGGGCTCTCCGTGGCCGACGTGCTCGACCTCACGGTCGAGGACGCGTGCGCCTTCTTCGAGAACCAGCCCCGCGCCTCCCAGAAGCTCGAGACGCTGCGCGACGTCGGGCTCGGCTACGTGCACCTGGGCCAGAGCGCGACCACCCTCTCCGGCGGCGAGGCGCAGCGCATCAAGCTCGCCACCGAACTCTCGAAGCGGGACACGGGCCGCACGATCTACATCCTCGACGAACCCACCACCGGGCTCCACTTCGAGGACGTGCGTGTCCTGCTCACCGTGCTGCACCGGCTCGTGGACCGGGGCAACACCGTGCTCGTGATCGAGCACAACCTCGACGTCATCAAGACGGCCGACTGGATCGTGGACCTCGGGCCCGAGGGGGGCGCGCGCGGTGGCACGGTCGTGGCCGCCGGCACCCCCGAGGACGTGGCCAAGGTGGCGGCGAGTCACACGGGGCACTACCTGCGGCCGCTGCTCGACCGATAGCAGCGGGCCCCGGCCCTACGCTCGGCTCCGGTAACGCCGGGTCAGCCTCACACGGCCCAGAATGGGCGCCCGGCCACGGCCTGCGCGAACGTCAGGCCCGTGAGCAGGAGCCACCCGATCGTGGCACCCCACAGGGCCCGACGCCCCGCCACCCCGGCGATGACGGGCAGCAGTTGCAGCGCATGCAGGCCGATGAAGTGCGACACGCGCAGGTCGCCGGCCACCGTGCTCCAGTTCACGAGCGGAAGGCCGGGACCGCCGTCGGCGGCGCCGATGGTGTGCGCGTTGTGGCCGATCATGAGGGCGCCAATGGCCGATCCGGCCAGGAACACGCCGAAGCCGAGCGCGACCGCGAGCGCGTGGGTCTCACCGGAGCCACGAAACGTCCGCAGCGCCAGCCACCCGCAATAGCCCGCGGCCACGGTGTTGATCGCGATCGAGATTCCCATCGTCTGGAACAGCGCCCCGTCGAGCAGCGTGCTGATGTTGTAGTGCGACGTGGTGCCGCGCGCGGCCTGAACGGTGATGACCACCTGCTCGACCACCATGGTGATCGCGATCAGCAGGAAGGCGCGCCGCTTTCCCTTGGAGTCCCCGAGCACCGGGGCGTACCACGCGAGGGTCGCGAGGTAGAGGGCGATCGACGCCGCGAACTTGATCGGCTTGATCCAGCGGTTGATGCCGAGCACTTGCGCATGGTCCACGGCGACCGCCGCCAGCAACACGACCAGCAGGAGCGCGTGCGCCACGGCGAGAGCGGCCATCAGCGGACTGCGGCGCCACCAGTCGCGCGCCACGTTCAACCCGCCGCCGCGGCGGCTGCCGCCGCCGCGGCCGCGGCGGTGGCGGGCGCGTTCGATGCCGACGACGAAAGTGGCGAGCCTCCGCTCAGTTGGCGCAGCACCAGGTAGAGCAGCAGCCCGGCCGGGCCGAACAGCAGCGTGAGCGGCAGCGGCAGGATGCGTGCCGTGGCCGACAAGCGGCGGGCCAGCGCATCCTCCACGATCCAGGCGCCCACGAACAGGTCGAACGCGAGGTAGTGGATCCACCCCGCCGTGAGGGCATACGGATCGCTGAACAGGCGCTGGACGCCGGCCAGCGAGTTGAAGTCGCCCCCGCTCTTGCCGAAGCGCGCGATGATCAACGCGCCGTAGGCCACCCCGAGGAGCGGCACGATCAGCAGGCGCACGGCCGGCAGCGTGAAGCGCCAGCGCGGCAGGAACACCAGCAGGAGCCACGCGGGCAGCGGGATCGGGTTCACGATCGCGAACAGCAGGTCGGCACTGGGCATGGTGAACATCCGGCGTGGTGAGTGCATCGAAACTGCGGTGAAGGCCGCGGGCCGCGCAACCTCGCGGGTGCGCTTCGGCGCGCGGTCAGCCCGCCGGAGGCGCGGTGGCCACCACGGCGATGGGAATGTCGTGGACGCGCCCCCACGCCGCCCACTCGCTCGCGTGGCGCGTCGCGAAGGCCGCCGCCAGCGCCGCCTCGGTCAGGTCGTCGAGCCCGAGGCCGGCCGCCAGCCGTTGCCCGAACGCGGGCTCGAGCGCAGCCACGGCCAGCCAGCCCTGGCGCGCGGCGTACACGCCGTACGCCGGAAGCCCGCCCCCGAGCACGCCGCCCGTCGCCGTGAGTCCGTGCCACCGGGGTTCGGCCAGCTGGTGTGCCACCTGCGACATCACGACGTCGTGCACGCCGCCCGCGCCCGTGCGCGCGCGCTGCACCAGCAGGGCCGCGGCGACGGTCGCGGCCGCCTCGCCCGTCGCCAGGTCGGCGAACAGCGAGGGCGGCAGCGAAGGCGGCGTGACCAACCCGGCGGTGGCCTGGTAGGTGAGGTCGTGGCCGCTCAGGTCGCCGTCCGCGCCGTCGTGTCCGACGATGCGCACCATGCACAGCCGCGGAAACCGCTCGAGCAGGGCGTCGTGCGCGAGTCCCAGTCGCTCGAGGGCGCGCGGCCGATGCGAGGTGAGGAACACGTCCGCCCTCGCCAACTCGTCGAACAGCGCGCCCCGGCCCTCCGGCGACTTCAGGTCGAGCACCTGCACGTCGCACCCGGCGCGGAGCGCGTCGTACCAACCGCGCGCCGCGAAGGCGAGGTAGTCGCCGCCCGGCGGCTCCACCTTGCACGCACTCGCGCCAAGCGCCACCAGGCGCGCCACGGCCACGGGCCCCGGCACGTTGACGGCGATCGACACCACCCGCACGCCGGACAGCAGGCTCGCGGGGTGAACGATCGGGATGGGGAACATCGGGGCGCCGTCCATGGTCCACACCAAGATGCCACGGCTCGTCCCGGCGGCAATACGCGTCGCCAACCACGCGCACTACCTTTCCCGCATGGTCTCCCTCCTCGACATCATAGGCCCCGTCATGGTGGGGCCCTCGTCGTCCCACACGGCTGGCGCCTGCCGACTCGGCCTGCTGGCGCGCGGCCTCGCCGGCGGCACTCCGGAACGCGCGCGCGTCGAGTTGCACGGGTCCTTCGCCCGCACCGGCGAAGGGCACGGCACCGACAAGGCCATCGTCGGTGGCCTCATGGGCTATCGCCCGGACGACGAGCGACTCCGCACGGCCCTCGAGATCGCCGAAAAGGAGGGGCTCGACTATCGCTTCGAGAAGACCTCGCTCGACGAGGAGACGGAAGTGCACCCGAACACGGTGCGCATCTCCGTCGAGCGGGGCGACCGCCGGTCCGTCATGCAGGGCTCCTCGCTCGGCGCCGGTCGCATCCAGGTCACGAACATCGACGGCTATCCCGTCGAAGTCCACGGCAACCATCACACGATCGTGCTCGTGGCCGAGGACGTGAAGGGGTCGATCGCGCGCATCGCCGGGCTGCTCGCCGACAGCGACATCAACATCGCCACGCTGCGTCTGACGCGACAGCAACGGGGCGGCGATGCCTTCATGGTCATCGAAGTCGACCATGAACCCCCCGTCGAGGTGCGCGATGCCATCCGCGCCCTCACCTGGGTCCGGTGGGCGTACCGCCTCGACAAGGTGTCCGGCTGATGTTCACCAACCTGGCGGAAGCGGTGCGCGTGGCGGAGTCGCGCGGCCTGCGCCTCGCGGACGTCGCGCTCGAGGCCGAGTCGCAGGACCAGGGACGTCCGGTCGAGGAGATTCGTTCGGCGCTGCGCCGCGCCCTCGTCGTCATGCGTGGCGCGATCGAGCTCGGGCTGGTGGGCGACCTCAAGTCGAACTCGGGCCTCGTGGGTGGCGATGCCGCCAAGCTCCGGACCGGCCCGGCCGGGCCGTTCTCCGGCACGCCGTTTCGCGACGTCCTGGCCCGCGCCCTCGCCGTGCAGGAAGTCAACGCGGCCATGGGGGTCATCGTCGCCGCGCCCACGGCGGGCGGTGCGGGCGTCCTCCCGGCCGTGCTCACCGGCCTGGCCGCGGCGCGGAACATCGGCGACGACGCGCTGGTGGACGCCCTCGCCACCGCGGGCCTGATCGGGGCCGTGGTCGCCGAGCGCGCCTCGCTCTCCGGAGCCGAAGGCGGATGCCAGGCCGAGACGGGCGCCGCGGCCGGGATGGCCGCGGGCGCGGCCGTGGAGATGCTGGGCGGCACGCCCACGCAGGCCATGCACGCCGTCGCCCTCGCGCAGCAGGGCACGCTCGGGCTCGTGTGTGATCCCCTTGGTGGCCTCGTGGAGCTGCCCTGCGTGTTCCGCAATGCCACGGCGAGCGCCATTGCGCTGGCCGCCATCGAGATGGCCCTCGCCGGCATCACCTTCGCCATTCCCGCCGATGAGGTGATCGACACCATGGGGGAAATCGGGCGCGCGATGGACGTGCGGTACCGCGAGACCGCCGGCGGCGGACTGGCCGCCACCCCCACGGGGCGGCGCCTCGCGCGCGAACGCCTGGTGCAGATCAAGAAGTCGTGACCGTGCTGCGCCGCGTCGTCCTCGCCGCGCTCCTCGCCGTCCTGTCGCGCGAGACTCACGCGCAGGCCATCGTCGTCGGCACCGTGTACGACTCGCTCGTCACGCGCGCCACGCTGGCCGACGCGCAGGTCACGATCATCGAGCTGGGCCGCATGGCCACCAGCGACAAGCGCGGCCGCTTCCGCTTCGATTCGGTGCCGGCCGGCACCTGGACGTTCACCTTCCTCCATCCGCTGCTCGACTCGCTCGACATGTCGGCTCCGGAGGTGAAGGTGCTGGTCCCGCCGGCCGGCACGTTGAGCGCGCCCCTCGCCACGCCGTCGCCCGCCACCACCTACGCCACGCTGTGCCGCGGCGTCGTCGAAGCCAAGACGGGGGCCATCTTCGGGCGCGTGCGATCCGCCGCCGACGGCAAGCCGGTGGCCGGCGTTCGCGTCTTCGGCAGCTGGCTCGACATGCTCCTCGCGGGCCGTCGCGTGCGGCGCGATTGGCGGGAGCTCGGTGCGGTCTCTGGCGCCAGGGGGCAGTTCCTCCTCTGCGGGATCCCGCACGACGTCGCCGTGGACATCCGCGCCGCGCGCGGCATGCTCGCGGCCGGCCCGGTGCAGCTGCAGATCGGCGAAACGCTCATCGCCCACCTCGATTTCACGGTCCCCGCCGTCGATCTCGGCGCCCGCATGCTGCCGGGCGATTCGGGACGCTCGCTGCTGGCCGATTCGGCCGCCGCGCCGGGCAGCGCCACCCTCACGGGGGTGGTCAGGAACCCGGACGGCCGCCCCGTGCCCGATGCCCTCGTGGGGGTGCTCGGCTTCACGCTCTCGGCGCGCACCAGCACCACCGGGCAGTTCGCCATTGCCCGCGTCCCGGCCGGGACGCGCACGCTCCAGGTTCGCGCGTTGGGGCTCACCCCCAGGAACACGATCATCGACCTCCCGGAGAATGGGCGCCTCGACATCCTCGTCGCCATGGACAAGCGTCCGCAGACACTGGCCACGATCGCCGTGCAGGGCGATCGCGAGCGTCGCGACGTGCCGCATGCCTCCACCGGGTTCGTCGTTCGGCAACGGGCGGGGCTGGGCCGCTACATCACCGGTGACGACATCCGGGCCCGAGGCGCCGCGACCGTGATCGATGTGCTGGCCATGTCGCCCGGCGTGTCGCGCGAGTGGAGCTCGGAAGGTCCCACGGTCACGATTCGGGGCGGCGGTGGTCGGTGCATTCCCAGCATCTTCCTCGACAACATCAGCCTCTCCACCGGCGAGCGCGGCAGCATCGGCGAGCTCGAGGGGATCGTGCGCCCCGAGGCGATCCAGGGGGTCGAAGTGTATGCCGGCGCGTTCATACCACCGCAATTCGATCGGTCGTCCACCACCGGATGCGGCACGATCGTCATCTGGACGCGACGGTAGGGCGGCGCGCCTAGGTCGGCCAGGCCGTCAGGAAGCGAAAGCCGCGCAGGTGGCGCTGGATGCGGGCGAAGTCGGTCGCGTTCTCGGTGACAAGCACCGCGTCGTGCTCGCGGCAGGTGACGGCAATCAGCACGTCCGTGATGAACGAACCACGGGTCGTGGTCGCCGACACGCCCTCCCGCCCGCCGAGCGCCGCGAAGACGCGCCCGGCTTCGGCAAACGCCACCGCTGAGGGTACGCACCGCGGTCGGTACGCGCCAATCGAGCGGATCAACCGCTCGGTCACGAGCGTCGACGTCGGCGTGCGGGCCCCGGCCCGCAGTTCCATCTCGACCGGGGCGGCCAACGCCATCCGGCGCGCCCGGGTCGAGACGAATCGTCGGAACGCCTCGGCCGAGTCCCGCTCTCGCAGGGCGCGGAGGAGCACGTTCGTGTCCGGCATGACGAACGAGACCGTCGTCATGCGCGCCTCACGGATCCAAATGGCCGAACACGTCCTCGAGACCACCCGCGGCGCGCAACGCGTCCATGGCCGTGATGATCTCGTCGGCACGGGCCACCTCTGCGAGCGCGCGATTCACCGCCTCCGTGTCCGTCCTTGCCCCCAGCACCCTCCGCGCGCTCGCCAGCAGCCCGGCGTCGATGTCCATGTTCTTGCGGACGCGCTCCGGCATGAGTAACGCCGGCTCGCGGACGCTCAGTGAATTCGACGTCGGGATCGGATAGGCGCTCCCCTTCTTCTTCCCCTTCTTCTTGGCCGCCATCGGTTCCTCCCGCAACGTTTGGGTACATACCAGCTTACACTTGAATATGTACTTACACTGTGCCCCATCCGCTTCGCAAGTGCACCATCTATT
>JANLSF010000765.1:0-5154 GCA_031362285.1 Gemmatimonadota bacterium
CCCGAGATCGCGGCATGGCCGCGCGTGGGGGCATAGATGCGCGTCAGCAGCTTCAGGGTGGTGGACTTGCCGGAACCGTTGGGCCCGATGATGCCCAGGCATTGACCCGGGAGGACCTCGAAGGAGAGGTCGCGCACCGCCCAGAAGTCGCCTTGCTGCAGGTCGTCGTTTCCGCCCTTGCCGCCCCGGATCCGGCGGATGGCCGCCGGAATGAGGTCGCGCAGGCTGTCGTGCAGCTGGCCGCGGTTGAACTTCTTCCAGACGCGGTCGAATACCATGCGGCCGGGCGTGGTGCTGCTCATGGGCGCGCCCTCACGCGAGCTCGGCGAAGCGCTCTTCGGCGCGATGGAAGATCAGCGCCGACACGAGGAGGCCGCCGATGGCCCACGCCGCACTGTAGGCGAGGTAGCCCGGGCCCCAGAAGGGGAACCCCTGGGGGGCCGCCAGCGGCAGGAGCAGGTTGTGGCGCTCCACGATCGCGTGGCGCAGCCCTTCGAGGATCGGTGCCACCGGGTTGAGCATGATCCACCAGGTGCCGACCCGGCCGTACATCGGGGCGTCGAGCAGCACCGGCGTGACGAAGATGCCGAAGGTGAGGAACACCTGCACGAGGTACTTCACGTCGCGGAAGAACAGGTTGGCGCAACTGAGCAGCAGGGCCAGTGCGAGGCAGAACATCCACAGCAGGGCGACCAGCACCGGGACCCACAGCAGCGTGAGCGACGGGTGCACCCCGAGGAAGGGGAGGATCAGCACGACGATCGCCACGCCGATGCTGGAGTCGAACGTCTGCGCGAGGACGGCGCCGAGCGGGAGCACCTCGCGCGGGAAGTAGATCTTCGTGACGAGGTTCATGTTCGAGATCAGGCTCGGCGTGGCCTGGTTCAGGCAGCCCACGAAGAACGCCCACGGCACCGACTTGATGGCGATGGCCGCCACCTGGCCGAGGTTGAGCGTGCGCCCCGAGGCGCCCGCCATGGCGATGCGCACCGTCAAGCCGGCGAGCACCACCGCCATGGGCACGAGCACGGCCCACGCAAAGCCGAAGACCGCCTGCTTGTAGCGGATCCGGATGTCGCGCTTGACCAGCTGCTCGAGCAGGTCGCCCGCGCCCTGCAGGTCGTGCACGATCTCGCGAAAGTCTCCGACGACGCTGCGGACGCGTTCGGGGGGCGGTGGCGGGGACTGGGACGGGATCGGGGCGAGGCCGGCGGCGGTCACGATGGGTGGGCGATGCAGGATTCGTGCAACACGGTGTTGTATCGGTGTTTCATCGGGGTCCGATTCCGGCGTGACCTGTGCCCCAGTCCGTAGTGACGCACGAGTGGCTCGGCGCGTCATTTTCGTCTAAGTTGTGATGAAGCTAATGCGCGCGGTGTTCAGACGTCTCGCCAAGCGGTTTTCGACTCGCGTCGGGGGGCGATGCGAGTTGGCCCGAAACTGGCGTATGTGTAGCTGTGCCAAGCGTGTCCATCCTGCCCTGACGCCCGGTTCCCGGGTCGTCAGCCCCCGATCTCGTCCCACCCTCCTGTAAGGATTTCGTCGATGACTCTCGCCATGGATCCCACCGCCAGCGCCCCGGCGGGCGCTCGGGCGTACACCGCGGCCCCGGACCAGCTCCTGCCGCTCGTGGTGGAGCCGACCCAGCCCGGGCTGGTGCTCGCCGACTGGAACCTCGCCAACAAGGCCTGGGTCGAGGCGCAGTTGCTCGTCCACGGCGGGGTGCTGTTCCGGAACTGGGACCTGCCGTCGCCCGCCGACTTCGAGCGCGCCGCCAAGTCGATCTACGGCGAGCTCTTTGCCGACTACGGGGACCTGCCGCGCAACGCCGCCGGCGAGAAGATCTACGAGTCCACTCCGTACCCGCCGGACCAGATGATCCTGTACCACAACGAGAGCTCGCACCTGCCGACCTTCCCGCAGCGCATCAGCTTCCATTGCGTCACGCCGGCCAAGGTCGGCGGCTGCACGCCGATCTTCGACACGCGCGAGGTGCTCAAGCACATCGACCCGACGGTGCTCGAGGCGTTCCGCACCAAGGGGCTGATGTACGTGCGCAACTTCTCGAAGGGGGTGGACCCCACCTGGGAGGAGTTCTTCCACACCACCGACAAGGCCAAGGTGGAGCAGGCCTGCCGCGACGCGGGGTCGGAGTTCGTGTGGAAGGCCGATGGCGGGCTGCGCGTGATCAACCGGACCAAGGGCACGGTGAAGCATCCCCGCACGCACCAGGAGATGTTCTTCAACCAGGTGCAGATCCACCACATCTACTGCGTGGACGAGGACACCCGCGAGGGGCTCCGCGCCCTGTTCGACGAGCAGGACCTGCCGCGCAACGTGTACTACGGCGACGGCTCGCCCATCCCCGACGAGACCATGCAGCACCTCGGCGACGTGTTCGAGAAGATCGCGGTGCGCGGCAAGTGGCAGAAGGGCGACATGGTGATGCTCGACAACATGCTCGTCACCCATGCGCGCGACACGTTCGAAGGGCCGCGCCAGATCGTCGTGGCCATGGGCAACATGATGAGCGCCATCGACCTGCCCGCCTGACTCGGCGGACCGACAACGCCCGGCGCATGCGCGTCCTTCAATTCCGGATGCTGTGCGACTCGGGCGGCGTCTCGAGCGTGATGCTGCTTCACGATCGGGAGCTGGCTCGCCGGGGGATCGACAGCGAGTTCTGGTTCTGCGAGCCGTCGCGACGCCTGCCGGAGTTCATGGCCACGGGGCGCGCGTCGCTCGGTTCGCTCGCCCAGCTGGCCGAGCGGCTGGCCCGACAGGACGTGGATGTCGTGCACATGGGGGCCAGTGACCCGGCGGCGCCGCTGGTGGCCCGGATGGCCGGGCGCGCGCGCGTGGTGGTCACCGGCCATGGCGCGCTCGCGGACGTCTGGCATCATGGCGACTGCTTCGGCTACACGGCGGTCTCGGAGGGCACGGCAGCCCTCAATCGTCCCCTCACCGACCGGGAGATCACGGTCGTGCAGAATGCGATCGACGTGGAGCGCTTCCATCCGCCAGCGCATCTGGAGTCGGGCGCGCCCATCTTGGCGTTCGTCGGCCGGACCACGGCCGCGGAAAAGGACTTCCCGAGGTTCTCGCGGGTCGCGAAGCGACTGAACGACCGGGGCTGGCGCGTGTGGGTGGCCGATCCGCATGCGGCGACGTGGGACACCTTCGCCGCGCACGCGGTGGAACGCGTCCCGGTGGAACGGTGGGAGCCCGTTCCCTTCGAGGGCATGGGCGACTTCTACCGGGCGGTCGCGGCGTCCGGCGGCGTGGTGCTGGTGACCTCGCGGACCGAGGGGTTCGGGATGGCCGCGCCCGAGGCCGCCGCCTGCGGCGCGCGCGTTCTGGCCGGAGACGGTCTGGGGCTGCGCGAGTCGGTGATCGAAGGGCTCACGGGCGAGCTGTACCCGCCCGACCTGAGCGACGACGAGCTGGCGCAGCGCGTCGTGGACGTCGCGGCCCGCCCACATCACATGGAGACGAGTGCCGCCGCCGCCCGCGCGTCCTTTCGCCCGGAGCGGATGACCGACCGCTATCTCGCCGTGTACCGCGAGGGGACCCGTCGGCGCGATGGTCCGGCGCCGCGCGTGGCCGAGGTGCCCGAACTCCCGGTGCTGCGCGCGCACCTCGCCCGGCAGCCGGCGGGACGGGCGACGATTGCGCGTCGGGCGGCGCCGGATCTGGCGCGCGCCGGCTTCCGCTGGCTGGCCCTGCACGCGGTGGCCACGGTCCTGCGCGATGCGCCGCGCCAGTACCTGCGTCCCGACGGCGCGCGCCAACTGGTCAGAACGCTCGGCGCCCTCGTCCGCTCCCTCGGGACGCGGCGATCCGTCCCCTGATGCGCCGCGCCCTCTCGCCCGCCCCCGCCGCGCTTCCGCTCACCGCCCTGCAGCAGGGCATGCTCGCGCACCAGTTGCGCGCGCCCGGCTCCGGCGTTGATGTGGAGCAGGTCGTGGTGACCCTCGAAGGCGCGGTGGACGCCGAGGCGATGCACCGGGCCTGGCGTCGCCTCGTCGACCACCACGCGCTGCTGCGCACGGCGTTCGCCTGGGACGGGCTCGATGCCCCCGAGCAGCGCGTGATGGCCGACGTGGTCCTGCCGTTCGAGCCGGTGGACGCGACCACGGTGGCCGACTCGGAGCACGACGCCCACCTGGCCCGCTGGCTCGCCCTCGACCGGCGACGCGGCATCGACCTCGCGGTGCCGCCGCTGATGCGCGTGACTCTCGTGCGGCGCCGCCGCGACGCGGTCCTGGTGTGGAGCTTCCACCACGCGCTGCTCGACGGGCGCTGCTTCCCGATGCTGCTGCGCGAGGCGTTCGCCACGTACGACGCACTGCGGGACGGGCGCTCGGCCCCGCCGCTCCCCGACCGCGGTGGCTTCGGCCGCTTCGTGACGTGGGTGGGCGCGCGCGCGCACGCCGCCTCCGACGCATTCTGGCGCGAGACGCTCGCGGGCGTCACGATGCCGACGCCGATTCCGGTGGCGCGCACGGTGGCGCGGGCGCACGACCCGGTGCAGGGGGACCGTGAGACCTGGCTGGAGGCCCCCGTCGTCTCGGCGCTCGCTCGCGTGGCCACGGCGCACGGCGTCACCCTCAATACCCTGGTGCAGGCCGCGTGGGCGCTGGTGCTCGCGCGCTACGCCGCCACCGACGACGTGACCTTCGGTGTCACCCGCGCGGGGCGACGCGGCTCCGTGGACGGCGCCGACGACATGCTCGGCCTGTTCATCACCACCGTGCCGCTGCGCGTCAGGCTCCGGGATGACCAGCCGCTCGGCGCGTGGCTGCGCTCCGTGCGGGCGTCGTGGGACGCGCTGCGCCTCCACGAGCACACGCCCCTTCCGCGCATCCACGCCGCGACGGCGGTGCCGGCGGGGCAGCCGCTCTTCGAGAGCATCGTCATGTTCGAGCGCTACGAGCTCGACACGGTCATGCGGCGCGAGGGCGGCGCGTGGACCGCGCGCACCGTGCGCCTGCATGAGCAGAACGGCTTCCCGCTCACGCTGGCGGCGTACGCCGACGAGCGGCTGCTGCTGCGCCTGGAGTTCGACGGCCGTCGCTTCGACGGCGACGTGGTGGAGCGCATGCTGGCGCACTGCGCCACCGCGCTCGGCGCGATGGCGGCGGCCCCCCAGGC
>JANLSF010000825.1:0-4422 GCA_031362285.1 Gemmatimonadota bacterium
GGTGACCGCGGCCATCGGCGAGCGGAGCGGGCTGTTCAGCACCGAGTATTTCGAGGAAGGGAACGCCTACCTCGCGCAGACCGGACAGCTGTACGGCGAGGCGGCCGCGGCGGCGTTCGGCAAGATCTACACCTTCGGTCCCACCTTCCGCGCCGAGAAGAGCAAGACGCGCCGGCACCTCACCGAGTTCTGGATGATCGAGCCGGAAGTGGCCTTCAACGACTCGAACGACAACATGTGCCTGCAGGAGGACATGGTGGCGTTCCTCGTGGCGCGCGTCCTCGAACGGCGCCGAGCCGAGCTGGCCGAGCTGGAGCGCGATATCACCAAGCTCGAGACGGTGGTCCCGCCGTTCCCGCGACTCGATTACGGCGATGCCATCACGCTCGTGCAGTCCAAGGGATCCACGGCGACGTGGGGCGACGACCTGGGCGCCGAGGACGAGGCGCTCATCGTCGAGGGCTACGACCGCCCCGTGTTCGTGATGAACTACCCGAAGGAGGCCAAGGCCTTCTACATGAAGGAGAACCCGGCCGATCCGCGCACCGTGCTCTGCGACGACCTCCTGGCCCCCGAGGGGTACGGCGAGATGATCGGCGGCTCGCAGCGCGAGGACGACTACGACCGGTTGCTCCAGCGCATCCGCGATGAGGGACTGCCCGAGGACGCGTACGGCTGGTACCTCGACCTCCGGAAGTACGGCACCTTTCCGCACGCCGGCTTCGGGCTCGGCCTCGAACGGACGATCGCGTGGATCTGCGGCACCCCGCACATTCGCGAGGTCATCGCGTTCCCGCGCATGATGCACCGGCTCCGCCCGTAGGTCAGCGAGAATGAGCACCCGACCGGCCCCCGACTACGCATCCGGTATGTGGGCGCACGTCTTTGCGCCACGCACCGCGGGAGAGCGCCGGTACTGGCTGGTGAAGTCGGAGCCGGACGTGTTCTCGTGGGACGACCTGAACGCCGCGCCCGGCCGGACCACGCACTGGAACGGCGTGCGCAACTTCTCGGCGCGCAACTTCATGCTCGACGGCATGCGCGTGGGCGACCGGGTGTTCTTCTATCACTCGAGTGCCAACCCGCAGGCCATCGTGGGGGTTGCCGAGGTGGCGCGGCTCGCCTATCCCGATCACACGCAGTTCGAGCGTGGCCACGACGGCTTCGATGCGGACGCCAAGCCCGAGGCCCCGACCTGGTGGATGGTGGACATGCGCGCCGTGGAGCCGCTCGCGCGACCGGTGACGCTGGCCGAGATCAAGGGGACGCCCGCGCTCGCGGAGATCGCCCTGCTTCGCGTCGGGCGGCTCTCCGTCGTTCCGGTGACCCCGACCGAGTGGGAGGCCCTCCTGTCCATGGCCGCACGCCCAGGCGCGCCGGCGTCAATCACGGCCGGCCCGCGCAAGCCGGGGACCGCGGCAAAGACGTCGCCCGGGCCGAAGAAGAAGCCCGCTTCGAAGAAGTCGCCCGCGCCCGCCAAGAAGAAGTAGTCGCCCTCCACGCCGGATCCGACCATGACGACGGCCATTGCTCCCGCGCTCACCGCCCAGGACCTCGATGCGTACTGGATGCCCTTCACCGCCAACCGCGCCTTCAAGCAGGCGCCGCGCCTGCTGGCGCGGGCCGAGGGGATGTACTACACCGACGTGGACGGCCATCGCGTGCTCGACGGGTGCTCTGGCCTCTGGTGCGTGAACGCCGGCCACGGGCGCAAGCCGATCGTCGAGGCCATCGCGCGGTCGGCCGCCGAGCTCGACTTCGCGCCGAGCTTCAGCATGGGGCATCCGGCCACGTTCCAGCTCGCCACGCGCCTCGCGAAGATGCTGCCCGGCGACCTTGACCACGTCTTCTTCACCAATTCGGGCTCCGAGGCGGTGGACACCGCGCTCAAGATCGCGCTGGCGTACTGGCGCTCGCGCGGCGAGCCGCAACGCACGCGATTCGTCGGCCGGCTGCGCGGCTATCACGGCACCGGGTTCGGCGGCATTTCGGTGGGCGGCATCGAAGCCAACCGGGCCCCATACGCCGCGCAGCTCATGCCCGGCGTGGACCACCTCCCGCACACGCACGGCGTGCACGAGAACCTCTTCTCCAGGGGGCAGCCGGCGCACGGCGCCAACCTCGCGGACGCGCTCGAGGAGATCGTCGCCAAGCGGGGCGCCAACACGATTGCCGCCGTGATCGTCGAGCCGGTGGCCGGGTCGACCGGCGTGCTCGTGCCGCCCCGGGGATACCTCGAGCGACTGCGCGCCATCTGCGACGCGCACGGCATCCTGCTCATCTTCGACGAGGTGATCACGGGCTTCGGTCGCCTCGGCACCCCTTTCGCCGCCGACTACTTCGGCATCGTCCCCGACATGATGACGGTGGCCAAGGGGATCACCAACGGCTCCGTGCCCATGGGGGCGGTGTTCGTGCGGCACGGGATCTACGAGACCACCGTCAACGCCACGCAGCGCGGCATCGACTTCTTCCACGGCTACACCTACTCGGGGCACCCGCTGGCCTGCGCCGCCGCCATGCCACGCTCGACGTGTACGAGAGCGACGGACTGCTGACGCGCGCCGCGACGCTCGCCCCGCACTGGGAGCGGGTGCTGCACGGCCTCCGCGACCTCCCGCACGTCGTCGACATCCGGAACCTCGGGTTGATGGGCGCCGTGGAGCTCTCGCCGCGCGACGGGTCACCGGGGCTGCGTGGCAGCGAGGCGCTGATGGCCGCGTTCAAGGGCGGGCTCCTTGTTCGCGTCACGGGCGACACGATCGCCCTCTCGCCGCCGCTCATTTCGGAGCCCGCGCATCTCGTGCAGATCGGCGAGATGCTGGCCGAGGTCATCCAGCATGTCGGCTAGCGTGCGGCGCGCCGCACCCGTGGGCGCCGCACGCCGCGCGTGGCCGCAGGCACCGCGGTGGCGGCGGTTCGCGCTGCTCGGCGCGATCGCGACCACCGTCGCCCTGCCCGTGGGCGCGCAGTCGCGCAAGCCGCGCGCGCGCGACCTCGGCATTCCCATCGGTGGCATCGCCGGCGCGCTCGACGCCATCACCGACGTGGCGGGCGTGGAGGTGGGGCACACCACGCTCGTGAGCGGCAGCGGGGCGCTCGTGACGGGGAAGGGACCGGTGCGCACGGGCGTGACGGTGGTGCTGCCGCGCGGCCGCGCCAACCCCGACCCCGTGTTCGCGGCCTGGTTCACGCTCAACGGCAACGGCGAGATGACCGGCACCACGTGGGTCAAGGAGAGCGGCTTCCTCGAGGGGCCGGTGGCCATCACCAACACGCACAGCGTGGGCGTGGTGCGCGACGCCATCATCCAGTGGGAGTTGCAGCAGAAGGCGGTGCTGCAGCCGTGGTGGCTCCCGGTCGTGGCCGAGACGTTCGACGGGCCGCTGAACGACATCAACGGCTTTCACGTCACGGCGGCGCACACGAAGGCGGCGCTCGACAGCGCCCGCGGGGGCCCCGTGCGCGAGGGGAACGTCGGAGGCGGCACGGGGATGACCTGCCATCAGTTCAAGGGGGGCATCGGCACTGCGTCCCGCATGGTGACCGCGGCCGAGGGCGGCTACACCGTGGGGGTGCTGGTGCAGTGCAACTACGGCCTGCGGCGCGACCTGCGCATTGCCGGCGTGCCGGTGGGCGAGGAGATCGCCGACGCGAAGCCGTGCTACAAGCGCGCCGGGGCGCTGCCGGAGCCGCCGTTCGGGCCTCGCTGCGGCGAAGCCCCCGCCGGCGCCGTCCTCGAGCCGCCCGAGCAGGGCTCGATCATCGTCGTGGTGGCCACCGACGCGCCGTTGCTGCCCCACCAGCTCGACCGCCTCGTCAAGCGCGTGGCGGTCGGCGTCGGCCGGCAGGGCGGTTTCGGTGGCAACGGCTCGGGTGACATCTTCATCGCCTTCTCCACTGCCAACGCGCGCGTCTGGACGTCGGATTCGTCGGCCACCGTGCGCATGCTCGACAACGACCGCCTCTCGCCGCTGTTCCGGGCCACCGCGCAGGCCACCGAAGGCGCCATCACGAACGCGCTCCTCGCCGCCGAGACGTCGACCGGGGCCAACGACTTCACGGTCACGGCCCTCCCGGTGGACCGGTTGCGGGCCGTGATGGCCAGGTACGGCCGCCCGCTGGCTCCACCCAGGTAACCCGAACCGTTCCGTCTGTCCGCTTCGCTCCATCGTCGCTCGCTGCCCCCCACGGAGTCCCCATGCGCCACCGTTTCGTTCGCCTTGCCCTCGCCCTTGCCCTGCCGGTTGCCGCTCTGTCGCCGGCGCGCCTCGCGGCGCAGCAGAACTTCGACACCGTCACCGTGCGCGCCATCAAGGTGGCCGGCAACGTCTACATGCTCATGGGGGCCGGTGGCAACATCGGCGTCCTCACGGGCGAGGACGGCACGGTCATCATCGACGACCAGTTCGCCCCGCTGAC
>JANLSF010000207.1:0-1597 GCA_031362285.1 Gemmatimonadota bacterium
GCCGGGGCGCGCCGTCTCGCGCGTTTTGCCGAATGTGACCTTCACGCCGGCGACGTTCTGGAGCTCGATCGCCACGTGTTCGAGCACGTGGCCGAGCCACGTGCCCTCGTCCTCGGTCATGCGGCGAATGAACCCCCCCGGCTCCCCATAGGAGCAGCCGTGCTCGGCTAGCCCCGGCAACGCCGCGAGGAGGCCGGCCACGAAGTCCTTGCCGAGCCGGACCGTCGGCCACGCCTCCAGCTCGCCCAGGTCGAGTTCAAGGCGAATGACCGGGAAATGCGCGTAGTGGCTCGGGCCCACGTAGGTCGAGCGATCAAGGATCTTCATGGGACGCGGGCGCGAAGGGGGTGACGCGGCGCTCGACCGAGCGCGAGGGGTGGCGCGAGAGTGGCGCTAGCGGCGCGACCGGCGGGCGGAGGCCTTCTCGAGCGGATCGTGCGTGGTCACCGCATGCGCCGGATGCGCCTTGCGGGTTGCGATGTTGAAGACCGCGCCCGGCGCGAGCAGGTGCACGCGGACGCCGGTCATGGTGAACGCTTCGCCCGGCTTGGCGTCGGCGACGGTCACCATGCCCATCCCGCTCGCGTCCACGACCGTCACGGCACCGGCGCCCATCACCTCGATCGATCCCTCGGGGGAGATCACGGCGGCGGTGTTCTCGTCCACGCCAAGCCCGAGGCACTCGGGGGCCAGCGCGACCGCGGTGAGCAGCCGGCCCAGCCGGTCGCGCTCGCGGAAGTGCTGGTCGATGATCAGCCCTTCGGCCAGGCCGAACCCGGCCGCCAGCATCACCATGCCGACCCGAGGAGACGGACCCTCGTCACCGCGGGCGATCATGAAGCGCGACATGATGGCGGCCCCGGCCGACGTGCCGGCCACGGAGACCCCGGCGGCGAACCGCTCCCGGATGAGCCGATGCGCCGGCGTCCCTCCGAGGATGCTCGAGAGCTTGAGCTGGTCGCCGCCGGTGATGAAGATCCCCGTCGCCAGCTCCAGTTCCTCGAGCCAGTCGGCGTCGTCGCAGTCGCTGCGCTCCTCGAAGGCGATCGCGCGCGCGCGCGACGCGCCGAGCCGCGCAAAGGCGCGCTCATACCACGTGCCCATGTCGGGCTCGTTGGACGCGGTGGGGATGATCGCGATGCGGGCCGTCCCCACGCCCCCCGCGAGCGCAAGGAACCGCTCGAGGATCGCGTCGTCGGACAGCTTGCCGCCGATGGGAATCAGGGTGCCGCGCGTCGGGCCGATGGACATGCAAGCGGGGACGGAGGAGTCAGCCAGCCGGTGTGACCACAAAAGTTAGCCCGGACCGCCTGCCGGGCGCGAGATGCCCGGGGGCCGAAAGGCTTGCGTTCCCACGGTCGCCGACCCTGCTTGCGTGACCCGCGCCCCCCGAGCCGCTCATGGAAATCCGCGATCCCGCCGTCCTCCTCGACTACCTCGCCAGCACGCACGCGCGCACGCGGCGGCTCATTCCCCTGATCCCGGCGGCCGACCTCGAGTGGGCGCCCAAGCCGGGCGCCTTCACGGTGGCCGACACGGTGCGGCACCTGGCCGCCATCGAACGGTGGATGTACGGCGAAACCGTGGCCGGCCGGCC
>JANLSF010000851.1:0-12994 GCA_031362285.1 Gemmatimonadota bacterium
CTCCACATGGGGGCCTCCCAAGGCTCCGGAAGAGTGGGGCGCGCGCGGGGCCGGAGTGCAACGGCAGCTTCGTCCCGACGGCGCGGTGCGCGGCTCAGAGCGACGTGCGGAGCCGCCAGATTTCGGGTTCAAGCGCGGCACGGGAGGCACGGGCGGGGTGAGCTACCTGCGCAAGATGCTCGACGTGGTGCTGTTCCCCGAAATCTGGCGGCTCCGCACGTCGCTCTGAGCCGCGCACCGCGCCGTCGGGACGAAGCTGCCGTTGCACTCCGGCCCCGCGCGCGCCCCACTCTTCCGGAGCCTTGGGAGGCCCCCATGTGGAGCACGGAAACCCCCTGGTTCGTCGTGGCGCTCGTGATGAGCGTCTTCGCCCTCGGCTCGGTCGTCTTCGGTCGCTTCGAGCAGCACAAACCGCGCGGGCGACGCGTGCTCAAGCAGGTGGTCGTGGTGGGAGTGGTGGTCATCATCGACCGGACGGCCGGCCGCAACTGGGCGCTGGGCCTCCTCGCCCTCCCCGCCATCGCCGCCGCCGTCGTGCACCTCTGGTGGCTGCCGAAGCACGGGATCAATGGCTGGACGGCCGAGCCCTATGAGGCCTACCTCACGCTGATGGGGGCGCCGAGCGGGCGCGACACGCCCCCGCCCCCCTGAAACCCGGCCACCGGCCTCGCGTACGGGAGACATCCGCTCCGCCGTCCCCCGGCGGAAGCGGCATCTGGCCCGCACCCCGGTGACCCATGTCCGAGCCCTCGTCCGCCCCACTCTTCTCGTGGACCGCCCTCCGGCAGGATGTCCGGTTCGCCGTGCGCATGCTGGTCAAGAGCCCGCTGTTCACGACCATCGTCGTCCTCACGCTGGCCATCGGCATCGGCCTCAACACGGCGGTCTACGCGGCCATCGATGCGCTGCTGCTGCGCCCGCTGGCGGGCGTGCGGAGCAGCGCCGAACTCGTGCTGCTGTACCGCACGGCGCCCGGGAACGCGCGGTTCAACTCCAGTTCGATTCCCCACTACTTCGACCTGCGCCGACGCACGACAGGCGTGTTCTCCGGCGTCGCCGCCTCGTCGTTCCAGCAGGTCAACCTCACGGCTGACGGCCCTCCCCAGACGGTGATGTCGCAGATGGTGTCGGCCAACTACTTCACCGTGCTGGGCGTGCGCGCCGAGCGCGGCCGGTACTTCACCCCGGATGAGGACGTCGGCCCGGGCGCGCACCCGGTGGCCGTGCTGAGCTTCGGCGCGTGGAAGAGCCTGTTCGGATCGGACCCCAAGGTGATCGGGCGCTCGGTCCCGGTGAACGGGCAGGCCATGACCATCATCGGCGTGGCGCCCGAGGGGTTCAACGGGCTGATTCCCGTTGTCCAGCCCGCCCTGTGGGTGCCGCTCATGCAGGTGGCCCAGATCAAGCCGAGGAACGGGGGCGACCTCGAGAACCGGGGGAACAACTACAACGAAGTCGTGGCGCGTCTCCTCCCGGGCGTGACGGTGGACCAGGCCCGCGCGCGCCTCACGAGCGTGGATGCGGAGTTGCTCGCCGAGTATCCGGATGAGTACAAGGACCGCGGCACCAACCTCGTGCGCCAGGTGGACGCCGGGATACATCCCACCTTCCGCAGCGCGCAGGTGGGGCTGTCGGCCGTGGTGATGGTGGTGGTCATCCTCCTGCTGATCATCGCCTGCGTGAACGTCGCCAACCTGTTCCTGGCCCGCGCCCGTGACCGGGCCCGCGAGATGGCCATTCGGCTCGCCCTCGGCGCGCGGCGCGCCGCGCTCGTGCGCCAGTTGCTGGTGGAGAGCCTGCTCTTTTCGCTGGTGGCCGGCGCCGTGGGCCTGCTCGTGGCCGTGTGGGCCATCAGCATCGCCAACCAGGTCTCCCTCCCGTTGAGCGTCAACTTCTCGCCGGACCTGCGCCTGAGCCCCTCGGTGCTCGGGTTCACGCTCGGCGTGACGCTGGCGACCGGGATGCTGTTCGGTCTGGCGCCCGCGCTGCAGAGCACGCGGCCCGACCTCATTCCCGCGCTCAAGGGGGAGGCGCCAGCCGGCGCGTCCCGCTCGCGCACGAGCAAGGGACTCGTGGTCGCGCAGATGGCGCTGTCCATCGTGCTGCTCATCTGTGCGTCGCTCTTCCTCGTGAACCTGCGGAGCGCCACCACCCTCGACAAGGGATTCGACGGGTCCAACCTGCTCATCGCCGACGTGGATCCGGGGTTGCAGGGGTACTCGAGCGCGCGGACGCGCGCCTTCTTCGGCACGGTGTTCGAGCGCCTGCAGGCCAATCCCATGGTGCGCGAGGTGGCGATGACCGACAACGTGCCGCTCGGGATCGGGGGGAGTGATCGCGGCGTGACGATTCCCGGTTACGTGCCCGGCCTCAACGAGGGGATGTCCATCTTCTATGCGAGCGCGAGCTCGGGCTACTTCAAGACGATGGGCATTTCGCTGAAGGAAGGGCGCGCCTTTGCCGCGCAGGACGACAGCTCGGCGGCGCGGGTGATCATCGTGAACCAGCGATTCGCCGAGCGGTTCTGGCCCGGGCAGTCGGCCATCGGGCACACGGTGCGCACGGCGGGTCGCGACCACACGGTCATCGCCGTGGTTCCCACCGGCAAGTACCGGCGGCTGGGCGAGGAGCCCACGGCCTTCATGTGGTTCGCGGAGGATCAGCGACTCGAGTCGTCGATGTCGCTGGTGATTCGCACCACGGGTGACCCGACGGCGCTCATCCCGACGCTGCGACGCGAGGTCAACGCCCTCGACCCCAACCTGCCCGTGAGCAGCGTGCGGACCATGGAGCAGCACCTGGGGATCTCGTTGCTCCCGGCCCGCGTGTCGGGGACCGCCCTCGGCGTGTTCGGCATCATCGGCCTGCTGCTGGCGTCGGTGGGCATGTACGGCGTGATGGCGTACTCGGTGTCGCAGCGCACGCGCGAGATCGGCATCCGCATGGCGATCGGGGCCACGGCGGCGCGGGTCATCCAGCTGATCATGCGGCAGGGGCTCACGCTCGTGTTGATCGGCACCGGCATCGGGCTGGCGGGGGCCATCGCGGCGTCGCGATTGCTGGCCAGCGTGCTCTACGGCGACGACGCCGTGGGGCCGGTCACGTTCGTTGCGGTCCCCCTCGTGCTGATCGCGGTGGCCGCCCTGGCGACCTTCGTCCCGGCGCGACGGGCGACGCTGGTGGACCCGGCGATCACGCTGCGCGCGGAGTAGGGCGCGCGGCGTGACCCACCGGCGTGGCCGAGCCCGGGAAACCCTCCGAGCGTCCCCCGTGACTCATGGAAGCGCACGTGGCCCGTGCGATCGACTCCCCCGACGAGAAACGACGATGACGACGACCCTGCTCCGCGGACTCGTGGCCGCCACCCTCCTGCTCTCCGCGACAGGCGCTCACGCCCAGGGCGCTCCCGGCGTGGTGGGAACGTGGAAGGTCGAGTATGCGCGCGGTCAGCGCATGGAGAACGGTGAACTCACCCCGATCATGGGCGCCGCGACGCTGGCCATCGTGGCCAAGGGCGATTCCCTGTTCGGAACGCTCGTCACGGGACCGCGGCCCGACGGCCAGCCGGCCACGCCCGGCGCGCTGTCGGGGGTGGCGACCAAGGATGGCGTGCTCTTCGTGCAGAAGCGGAAGGTGAGCGTCAACCGGAATGGCGACGAGTCCACCGTGGAGGTCGTCATGACGTGGGACCTGCACATGGCGGGCGACGCGGTGACGGGCACGCTCAAGGCGACGTCGGCGGACCCGGGCATGCCGCCGCTGGACTCGCCGGTGAAGGGCACGCGGGTACGGGGCTGAGCACGGGACGGGAGGACGGCGGCTGGCGCACCACGGCGCTGAGGACTAGCGTTCCCGATGGAGCGCCCGCGTTCCCTGCCCGCCCCCGTCGCGAATCCCGCCGGTCCCGACTTGCTCGACGACGTCCGATCCCACGTTGTTGCGGCCCTGGCCGCCACGCATGACATCGGCGCCGAGCTGGGCGGCGGCGGGATGTCGCGCACCTTCGTCGCCACCGAACGTGCGCTCAATCGCCGCGTCGTGGTCAAGGTGCTGGCCCCGGAACTGCTCGCTGGCGTCAGTGTGGAGCGGTTCAAGCGCGAGGTGATGCTGGCCGCGTCGCTGCAGCATCCCCACGTGGTGCCGGTGCTCGCGACCGGCGATGCCGACGGACTCCCCTGGTTCACGATGCCGTTCGTGGAGGGGCTCTCCCTGCGGCAGCGGTTGGCCGAGGGCCCGATGGGCATCGGCGAGACCATCGGCATCCTGCGCGATGTGGCGCGCGGCCTCGCCTTCGCGCACGCGCGCGGCGTGGTGCATCGCGACATCAAGCCCGACAACGTGCTCCTCTCCGAGGGGAGCGCCACGGTCACCGACTTCGGCATCGCCAAGGCCATCTCGGCTGCGCGCACCACGCCGGACGGCGGGGGACTCACGGGCACCGGCATGTCCATCGGCACGCCGGCTTACATGTCCCCCGAGCAGGCGGCCGGCGATCCCGACGTGGACCATCACGCCGACCTGTACGCCTACGGCGCGATGGCGTACGAGATGCTCACGGGCGCGGCCCCCTTCGCCGGGCGCTCCCCGTCGAAGATGCTCGCCGCCGCCTTCAGCGAACGGCCGCGCCCCATCGAGCAACTGCGCGCGGACGTGCCGGCGCCCCTCGCCAGCGTCGTCATGGCCTGCCTCGAGAAGTCGCCGAGCGACCGGCCGAATCAGGCCTCCGACATCGTGCGGGTGCTCGACTCGGTGTTGAGCTCGGGGGCCGGCGCCACAGCCCCGGTCATCCTGCAGGGCGCCCGCGTGCCCGTGGGGCGGGCCCTCGGCATCTGGGCGGCGAGCACGCTGCTCGTCCTGTTCGTGGTGTGGGCGGCGAGCGTCAGCGTGGGGCTGCCGCGGTGGGCGTTGCCGGTGGCGGGTGGCGTCATGCTGCTGGGCCTCCCGGTCATCCTGTTCACCTGGTATGCCCAGCGCATCGCGTATCGGCAGTTCACGACCACGCCGGCGTTCACACCGGGCGGCGGGCAACAGCAGCACGGCACGCTGCACACCATCGCGGTCAAGGCGAGCCCGCACCTCTCCTGGCGGCGGACCGCGCTGGGCGGGGCGATCGCGGTGGGTCTCTTCGTGGTGGGTGTGGGCGGCTTCATGGTGGCCCGCGCCAACGGCATCGGCCCGGCCGGCTCGCTCATCGGCAAGGGGCAGCTGGAGCGGAACACCCGGCTCATTCTCGCCGACTTCAAGTCGCCCGCCTCCGACACCGCGCTCGGCGTGACCCTCACCGAAGCGCTGCGCGCGGATCTCGCCCAGTCACGGTCGTTGCGGGTGCTCTCGCGCACCAACGTGCGCGACGTGCTGCGGTTGATGCGGCGCCCGGTGGACATCGGCGTGGACCTCCCGCTCGCGCGCGAGGTGGCCACGCGCGAGGGGATCAAGGCGATCGTGGACGGCGAGATCGTGCAGCTGGGCAGCGGCTACGTGGTGGCAGCCCGGCTGGTGACCACGCAGACGGGCGAGGAACTCGGCGCCTTCCGCGAGACCGCGGCGTCATCGAACGAGCTGCTCCCCGCGGTCGAGCGGCTGTCGCGCTCGCTCCGCGAGCGGGTGGGCGATTCGTTCAAGGACATCCGCGAGGCGAAGCCCCTCGAACGGGTCACCACCTCGAGCGTCGAGGCGCTCAAGTTCTACGTGCAGGGGATGCGCGCGGCCGAGGAGCGGCGCGACCTGGTGGCCGCGCGCAGCTACCTCACCGAGGCCATCCGCCTCGACAGCGGCTTCGCATCGGCGTATCGCAAGCTGGCGGTCACCCTCAGCAACGAGCGCGGCTCGCAGGAGGAGATCTCGCGGCTCCTCACCAAGGCGTACCAGTCGCGCGATCGCCTGAGCGAGTCGGAGCGGCTGCTCACGGAAGCGTCGTACTTCTCCTCCGGCCCTCGCGAAGACCTGCGGCAGGCGACGATGGCCCTCGAGACGCTCGTGGAGCGGGACACGCTGTTCTTCCCGGCGTCCAACAACCTGGCCGTCCTGTTCATGCGGCAGGGCGAGTGGAAGCAGGCCGAGCCGCTGGTGCGTCGTGCGATCCGCGTCGAGCCCGGCATCCAGACCGGCTGGCTGAACCTCACGCGCGTGCTCCTCGAGCAGGGGCGCAGTGCCGAGGCGTTGGCGCTGCAGGATTCGTCGCAGCTGGCGCTTGGGCCCCAGAATGCGCAGCCGATGGCATTTCGCGCCTGGATCGCGCTGCATGACGGACGGTACGCGGATGCGGACTCGATCACCCGGCTCTCGTTGCGCACCACCGCCAAGCTGCCGGTGGACGTGAGCCGGGCCATGCGCACGCTCGCGGCAACGAGCCTCACGCAGGGGCGCGTGCGGGCGGGGATCGCCGCCTTCGCCGACGCCGACAGTGCCGATCGGCAGGCGGGCGTGCCCGCCGATCGGCTGGGGAGCGCGCTCGCGAATGCGTCCACGCGCGCCCTGCTGCTCGGTGACGTGCAGGGCGGGCGCGTCGCCGCGCTCGCCGCGCTCCGTGCCACCCCCCCCGCGGCCATGCCGACGGCCGACCGACGCTATGGCGAGTGGGCGCGGGACCTCTTTGCGCTGGGACTCACGGAGCAGGCCAATGCGCTCATGCGTGACCTCGAGCGGCGGGCCACCGCGTCGAATCGGCTCGCGGATGAGGTGAGGCTCGCCGAGGCGCGCGGCGCCAGCGCGATGGCCGCCGGCCGGGCAGAAGACGCGCTCCGTTTCTGGAAGGACGGGATGGCGCGCTTCAAGGGCGCCGGGGTGCAGCGCTTCGGCCCCGACGTCGCCACCGCGTATCAGAAGCTCAACCAGCCCGATTCCGCGATCGCGGTGCTCGAGGCGTACCTCGCCACGACGGGGTTTGCGCGCAGCTTCGGTACCGGACCCATCGAAACCGCCCGCAGCCACCAGCGGCTCGGCGAGCTGTACGAGGCCAAGGGGAATGCGCTGAAGGCGCTGCAGCACTACGAGGCGTTCGTGGAGCTGTACAAGAACGCCGACCCCGAGATCCAGCCCGTGGTGCGCGACGTGCGCGTCCGCATTGAACGGCTGCGGAAGGCCACCTTCAAGGGGTGACGGCGCCGGACGACGCGCCGGCGTCCTCACCGCCGCGCACTCACGGCACGAACGCCCCCGCCGTGTACACGATCTTCCCGCCCACCATCGTCATCAGCACCTTGGCGTCCTTGATCTGCGCCGCCGGAATGGCGAACAGGTCGCGGTCGATGAGCACGAGATCGGCGAGCTTCCCCACCGCGAGCGAGCCCTTGCTCCGCTCCTCCCCCTCGGCCCACGCATTGTTGATCGTGTAGCTGCGGAGGCTCGTCTCGAGGTCGAGCCGCTGCTCGGGGAACCACCCGCCGGCCGGCTTGCCGTCGATCGTCTGCCGCGTGGTGGCCGCATAGAGGATGGTCATGGGACTCGCCGTGTACCAGCTGGCGTTGGTCCCCGGCCAGTCGGAGCCGAACAGCAACGGCACGCCGGCATCGTGGAACGTCTTGAAGGCGTACGCCCACTTGGCGCGCGCCCCGATGCGCTCCTCCATCCACCGCATGTCGTCAATGGCGTGGAATGGCTGCACCTCGGCGATGATCCCGAGCCGCTTGTAGCGCTCTGCCACCGCGGCGTTGCGGATCACCTGCGAGTGGATGATGCGCCACCGCCGGTCCTTGGGACCGTTGGTGACCATCACCTTTTCCATGATCGTGAGCAGGGTGTCGATCGCCTGATCACCGATGGCATGCACGTTGGCCCACCACCCCGCCGAGTCGAGGCCGAGGAGGAGGCGTTCCATGTTGCCGGCCGGCTCGAGGCCCGAGCCCGGGCCGTCGGTGGCGGCAGTGTTGGTGCTGTCGCGCCACTCGCCGCGCTTCCCGGAGTGGAGCTGGGGCTCGTAGAAGTGAGCCGTGGAGTTCCCCTGGATGCCGTCCACGAAGCCCTTGAGCGCGCGCACGCGGATCCAGTCGTCGCCGAAGCCCGGGGCAATGCCGGCGTACGCGAGCTCGTTCCACTTGTCGAGGGTGGGGCGGGCGAAGACGCGCACCGTGAGTTCGCCGCGCCGCTTGAGCTCCGTGTACACGGGGAGCTGGAACGGTGGCGTGATGTCGTGGATGGTGGTGACGCCCAACTCGGCCAGGTGCGCCTGCGCAGCGCGGGCCTCGCGCAGCCGCTGGTCCGACGTGGTGGGGGTGATCGCGCGGCGCACGCGTGCCAGGGCGCTGTCGGCCACGCGCCCCGTGGCGCGCCCCTCCACGCATTCGAGGCCCGGCACCGGCTGCGCGCAGCGCAACTGCGCCCGCTCGAGGGCCGCGCCGTTCGCGAGCCAGGCGCTCCGGTCCCACCGGTTGAACAGCATGGGGGTGGTGCCGCTCACCGAATCGATGATCGTGCGATCGGGGGAGAAGCGGGCCTTGGGCTGGTTGACGGCCGGACCGGTGCTGTTGGTGGGCGAGTCCTCGTACGCGCCCCAGTCGCCACCGGTGAGCCAGGCGCCCGGACTCATGCGCGCCACTGCGGCCTTCACGCGCTGCGCGAAGGGGCCGGGGGTGTGCACGTCGAGCAGGTTGGCGCCGATGAGCAGCGCGCCCGCCTGGTTGAAGTGCGTGTGATCGTCAATGAATCCCGGGGTCATGAAGCGACCGCGGAGGTTGATTACGCGGGTTCGGGACGCGCGGTGCTTCGCGACATCGGCCTCGGTCCCCACGGCAATGAGGCGTTCGCCGCGCACGGCCACGGCCTGCGCGTACGGATGCAGCGTGTCGCCGGTCCAGATGCGGCCGTTGCGGAGGATGAGGTCCGCCTCCTGCGCGGCCACGAGCCGAGGGGCGCTCGCCAACGCGCCCACGAGTGCTCCCAGCGCAAGGCAGCGGCTACGGTCGAACAGCATCATGGCTCGCCTCATGTTCGGGTCACTCCCCCACCATCGCCAGCACGGCCGCCGGCGTGAGGGTGCTCGCGCTCGCCACCAGCCCGTCGAGCGCTGCCTTGGGGATCGACGCCTTGAGCGCCTCGATGCGGCCCACCACGCCGGGGTCCATGGGATGCTCGATCACGACCCCCGCGCGCGCCGAAAGGGCGGCGGCGGCCGCCGCGATCGCCACCGCGCGCGCGCTCTGCCCGGCGGCGGCCTCGACGGCGGCGAGCCCGAGCAGCGCAAGGCCGGTGCCGCGCGCACTGCCCACTTCCTCGTAGGTGCGGACCGCGAGCCGGAACGACGAGCGGGCGCTGTTCACGTCGCTCGCCGCGAGGGCCGTCCACCCCATCTCGCAATGCACGCGGGCCATCTCGGGGCGGTCGCCCACGCGTTCGAGCGCGTCGAGCGCCCCGCGGTACAAGGCGATCGCCCCGTCACGGTCGCCCGAGGCAAAGGTCATCTGCGCGAGGAAGCTCCGCCCGACGCCGCCGCCCTCGCAGTCGTCGAGACGCTCCGACATCCGGAGGGCCTCTTCGACGATCGTCATCCCGCCCGCCAGGTCGCCGGTCGCGAACAACAGCATCCCCTTCATCGTCATCGAGATGCGATGCACGAAGTCACCGACCCCGCCGGCGCTGCGCCTGATCGCCTCGTCGAAGGCCGCACGGCCCTCCGGCATCCGGCCGACGCTCAGGTGGCAGTACCCGACTCCCATTCGCCCCTCGGCCGCGAGCGCCTCGTCACCGATGGCGTCGCCGTCCTCACCACCACCGCGCCACTCGCGCAGCCCCCGGTCCCACTCCCCGGTGACGGTCGAGATCATCCCGTTGGCCAGCAGCGCGAGCGCGCGCCCGCGGCTCGGGGGCCGGCCGGACGCGAGCGCAAGCAATGCGTCGACCCAGCCCCGCGCCGAGAGGTGCAGGCCGACGATGTGCCAGCACCAGTAGAGGCCTCCGCAGAGCAGCATCCCGTCCTCGAGCGCCGCGGCGTCGCCGGCGCCGGCGCGGGCGATCAACCACTGGAGTGCCGCATGGGCGTTCGCGAAATCGGCACGGGCGCGCCGCATCGACTCGACCTGCGTCGCCCCGAAGATTCCCGCCCGCACCTCACCGGCGAACGCGAGGAAGCAGTCGGCATGCCGAGTGCGCACCCCGTCCACCTCGCCGCCGGCGTGCAACTGCTCGGCCGCGAAGGCGCGGATCGTCTCGAGCAGCGCGTAGCGCTCTCCCGCGCCCACCACGCGCACCAGTCCCTTCTCCACGAGCGAGTCGAGCTCGTCAATGGCGCGGTGGCGGTCGGCGTCGCCGTAGCACACCTGCTCCATGGCGTCGAGCGTCCATCCTTCATGGAACACCGACAGCCGTCGCAACAGCGCCTGCTCGGCGGCGTCGAGCAGCGAGTAGCTCCAGCTGATGGCCGCGCGCAGCGTGCGCTGGCGGAGCGGGAGGTCGCGGTCGCCCGAGGTGAGCAGGTCGAGGGCATGATCGAGGCGCAGCAGCAGCGCCGCCGGTTCGAGGATGCGCACGCGCGCCGCCGCCAGTTCGAGGGCCAGCGGCAAGCCATCGAGCTTGCGGCAGATGCCGCCGATGGCCTCCGCATTGACGGCCGCGAGCGCGAAGCCGGGCTTCACCTTCTCCGCGCGCTGGAGGAAGAGCGTCACCGAGGGACAGGCCCGCATGGCCTCGAGCGTGGCATGCTCAGCCGGCAGCTCGAGCGGCGGCAGCTGGAACTCCACTTCGGCGCCGATCTTGAGCGGCGCGCGGCTGGTGGCGATCACCTGCAGCGCCGGACAGCGCGAGACCAACGCGGCAATGTCGCCCGCGGCACCGAGCACCTGCTCGAGGTTGTCGAGCACGAGCAGGACCGGCTCGTCGCCGATCACGGTGGCGAGCGCGTCGAGCGCCGAGCGGCCGTGGGCCTCGGCGATGCCGAGCTCGGTGCCCACCGTGGACAGGACGTCCGACACGGACGTGACCGACGCCAGCGACACGAACGCCGCGCCATGGGCGTAGCCGGTTTCCAGTCTTCGGAAGAGCTCGATGGCGAAGCGCGTCTTGCCGGTGCCACCGTACCCCGAGATGGTGAGCACGCGCGCGCCGGCGCGCAGGCGCTCGATCGCGGCGGCGAGGTTCTCGTCGCGGCCGAGGAGCGGCGTGGCGGGGATGGGCGGCGGCTTGTGGATGGCGGGCGCGCGCGGCGCGGCTGGGCGCGCGCCGGTTCCGTGGCGCTTCACGGCCTCGCGCCAGGCCTGGATCGTCACGTGCCGGTCGTCAGGCGACTTGGCGAGCGCCCGCTCGATGGCTTCCGCCAGCGGCCCGGCGCTCTCGGCGCGCGCGGTCGCGAGCGAGGGGACCGACTCGACGGCATGCTTCATCATCACGGCCATGGCGTTTGGCGCGGTGTACGGCGGGGCGCCGGCGAGCATCTCGTACGTCACGCAGGCGAGCGCGTACAGATCGCTGCGCGCGTCCACCACGTCGCCACTCCCCTGCTCCGGGCTCATGTAGTGCGGCGTGCCGAGGGCCATGCCCACCATGGTGAGTTTCTCGTCACCGGCGGCGCTCACGGCGTGAGCAATGCCGAAGTCGGCGACGATGGCGTGGTCGTTCTCGAGGAGGATGTTCTCGGGCTTGTTGGCGCGGTGGTTGTCGCCGCGGCCATGGGCGTAGCCGGGGGCGTCGGCCACCTCGTCGGCGATGCGCAGCGCATCGGCCAGCGGGAGGGCGCCGTCGCGCGCGAGCCGGTCGCGCAGCGTCTCGCCTTCGATGAACGGCATGACGTAGAACACGACCCCGTCCACCTCACCCGAGTCGAACAGCGGGAGGATGTTCGGATGGCGGAGGTTCGCGGTGGTGGTGATCTCGCGCAGGAACCGGTCGTGGCCGAGCGCGGCAGCCAACTCGGGGCGGAGCACCTTCACGGCGACTTTGCGGCCATGCTTGAGGTCCTCGGCGAGGTAGACGGTGGCCATGCCGCCGGCGCCGAGCTCGCGCTCGAGGCGGTAGCGGCCGCTCAGGGCGGACGTGAGGTCTGGATCCATGGGTACGGACGATGGAGTGGAGCGCGTCCTCCGAGTATGGCGTGCGGCGAACGCCCCCGCCATGGGGGCCGGCCCGTCACCCGCTTGACCGGCCCTCGACGCGCGGCCACCTTCGACCGCATGCCGACCGTCCGCCATGCCCCCGCCCTGCTCGCGGCCCTGCTGAGCCTGTCCGTCGCCCACGCCCAGGCCCCCACCGCCGCGCCGCGCCCCTCAAGCGCCGCGCCCGCAACCCAGGCGCCGACCACCGCGGCCACCTCGACCGTCACCGCCGACGACAAGATCGTCACCACCGCGCACGTGATGAAGATCGACGGCGCCGAGGTCCGTTATGCGGCCACCACCGGCACCCTCGTGCTGCGGCACCCCAACGGGAAGGCGCGCGGCCACTTCTTTTTCGTGGCCTACACGCGCGACGGGCAGGATGTCGCCACGCGGCCCATCACCTTCTCGTACAACGGTGGCCCGGGGTCGCCGTCTATCTGGCTGCACATGGGGCTCATGGGCCCCAAGCGGGTGAAGATGGCCGCCGAGGGATTCCAGCCGGGGCCGCCGTACGAGCTGGTGACCAACAACGAGTCGCCGCTCGACGTGACCGACATCGTGATGATCGACCCGGTGCAGACCGGGTACTCGCGCGCCGCGGAAGGCGAGGACGCGAAGCAGTTCACGGGGGTGACGGGGGACATCGAGTCGGTGGCGGAGTTCATCCGGCTCTACCTGACCAAGTTCAAGCGGTGGCCTTCGCCGAAGTTCCTCCTGGGGGAGAGCTACGGCACCATGCGCTCGGCGGGACTGGCCGAGGTGCTGCAGTCGCGCCACGGCGTGGAGCTGAACGGCATCGTGCTGGTCTCGTCCATCATCGACTACCTGTCCAAGGGATACGCCGCGGGGCACGACCTCCCTTACGCGAACTTCCTCCCGTCGTACACGGCCATTGCCTGGTACCACAAGAAGCTGCCGCCGGAGCTGCAGGGCGACCTGAAGAAGGCGGTGGCGGAGTCGCGCGCGTTCGCGTT
>JANLSF010000920.1:0-2846 GCA_031362285.1 Gemmatimonadota bacterium
GGCTGATGGCGATCGGGTCAGCGACGCTCTTACTCTGTGACGAGCACAGGATCGGCTCTGGGCACGGATCGAGCTGCCGCCTCCCCGAAGACTTATACCGCGTTACTGGGTACATACAAGGCACAGAGGCACGGAGGAAAGCGAGAAGGGCCACGACAAGGACACTGCTTGTTTGGGAACTGCACGCACATCGGCGATGGTCGCTCGCCATGCGCCCCCAAGAAAGTTGTTGGTAGTTCTCGCACTCCTCCGTGCCTCTGTGCCTCTGTGGTGATGCTCTGTGGTCATGCTTTCCTCCCTCGACCTTTCGAATGGCATGACCTCTCCTCCCCTCGATCAAGCCCGCCCCGTTCGCCCCGGCGAGGAGATTGACGCCGCGGCCCTCTCGGCATGGTGCGCAACGCACGCCCCCGAGGTCGCCGGCTCGATCACGGTGCAGCAGTTTCCTCGCGGCTTTTCCAACCTCACATATCTGCTTTCCGTCGCGGGACGCGACTACGTCCTCCGCCGCCCGCCGCGCGGGGTCAAGAAAGGCTCGGCCCACGACATGTCGCGCGAGTTCCGCATCCTCTCGGCGTTGCATGCGCGGCAGGGACCGGTGCCGCGCCCCGTGGCCAACTGCGAGGACGACACGGTCATCGGCGCGCCGTTCTACATCATGGAGCGCGTGCCGGGAGTCATCCTCCGCAGCCAGGCGCCGGCGGGGGTGGCGCTCGACGCCGCCACGATGGGCGGGCTCTCCGAGGCGTTCGTGCGCGCCCTGATCGGCATTCACGCCACGCCGCTCTCGGCGCCGGGGATCGCCGAGCTGGGCCATCCGGAGGGGTACGTGGAACGGCAGGTGCAGGGGTGGGCGGCTCGTTACGCCCGCGCGCGCACCGACGACGTGGGGAACATGGAGTGGCTGGCCGCGTGGCTCGATGCCAATCGTCCGGCGGAGTCGGGGGCCGCGCTGATCCACAACGACTTCAAGTACGACAACTTCGTCCTCGACCCGCAGGACCTCACGCACATTGTCGCCGTGCTCGATTGGGAGATGGCCACGCTGGGCGACCCGCTCATGGACCTGGGCACCTCGCTCGGCTACTGGGTGAACTCCGAAGACCCGCCGGAACTGCGCGCCCTGGGGCTCGGCATCACCGCGCTGCCCGGCAACCTGAGCCGCGCCGAGCTCTGGGCGCGCTACCACGCGGTCACCGGTCGCACCCCGTCGGACCCGGTGTTCTACTACGTGTTCGGCCTGTTCAAGCTGGCCGTCATTGCGCAGCAGATCTACGCGCGCTTCAAGGCGGGGCTCACCACCGACGAGCGGTTCGCGCAGCTCGGTCAGGCAGTGGCCGCGCTGGCCGCGCTCGGGCGGCGCGCGGTGGAACTCCAGCGGATCGACCGACTGGGGTAGGGCGGGGGCGGCATCCCCCGAACGCCCGGGGGCAAACCGGGGCCCCATCCGCTACGATTCAGGGATTCCCAGCCCCCTGTTGACGTCGCCATGAAGAAGATCCTGATCGGCGTTCCCGCCGCACTGCTCGTGCTGTACCTCGCGGTGATCGCCTACGTGAAGCTGAACGAGCGGACGCTGATCTTCCGCGCGAACCTGGCCGCCGGCCCGCTCAAGGAGCCCGCGGCGCCGTTCCAGCCACCCCACACGCGCGTGGACTTCGCCTCTGCCGACGGCACGAAGCTCGTCGGCTGGGTGATTCCGGCCACCGTCGCCGACTCGAGCGGCCTGTGGGTGCTGGTGTGCCACGGCAACTCGCACAACCTCTCGCAACTCGAGGAGCCGGAGTTCTACAGCTACCTCCGGGCCCTGGGCGTGAACATCCTCGTGTTCGACTATCGGGGGTTCGGCGAGAGCGGTGGTGAGGCCGACGAAACGGGTTCCTACGCCGACACCCGCGCCGCCTACGACCTGATCACCACGCGCTACGGCGTGCCGGCCAGCAAGGTGATCGTGTACGGCCACTCGCTCGGCACCGGCATGGCGGTGCAGCTGGCCAGCACGGTGGACGCCGGCGCCCTCATCCTGCAGGCGCCGTACACCAGCGTGCCCGACCTGGGCGCCACCTTCTATCCGTACCTCCCCGTCCGGCAGATGGCCACGTACGAGTTCCCGTCGCTCCAGCGCATGGCGCAGGTGCGGGAGCCGCTGCTGGTGCTGCATTCGCCGGCCGACTCCACCATCCCCGTGGCCATGGGCGAGTCGATCCATCGCGCCGCGGCCAGCACGATCAAGCGGTTCATCCACGTGGAGGGCGGGCACAACCTCGCCTTCCGGGTGGACAGCGCCCTCTTCTTCCGCGCCTTCCGCGAGATGGTGGGGACGGTGAAGTCTGCCACCTCGACCGCCGCCGCAGCGCCTGCCGCCGACGCGGCGGTCACCAGCACCCGAGCAACCCGTGGCTGACAAGACGGCCAAGAAGCCCAAGCCGAAGGTCGACACCAAGCGCGCCTGGCGCGAAGCCAAGGCGCTGATCTACGCGCACCGGAAGCAGTTGGCGCTCGGCATTTTCCTCATGCTGATCAGCCGGCTGGCCGGCCTCGTGCTCCCAGCCAGCACCAAGTACCTGATCGACGAAGTGCTGGGCAAGCAGCGGAGCGACCTGCTCCTGCCGCTGGCGCTGGCCGCGGGTGCGGCGACGCTCATCCAGGCCATCACGAGCTACGCCAACTCGCAGGTCGTGTCGGTGGCTGCGCAACGCGCCATCATGACCATGCGCGCCCGGGTGCAGGACCATATCCTGCGCCTCCCCATCAGCTACTTCGACTCCACCAAGAGCGGCGTGGTGGTGGCCCGTGTCATGAACGACGCGGAAGGCATTCGCAACCTCGTGGGCACGGGGCTCATC
>JANLSF010000935.1:0-5739 GCA_031362285.1 Gemmatimonadota bacterium
TCGAGCACCTCCCAGCGCCCGCTCGCCTCCTCCAGCGAGGTGAACATCGGGCGCAGCCGGCTCTGCGAGTACCACAGCATCAGCACGTAGCCGGGCGCCACCGCCAGGGCCGCCAGCGTCAGGACGGGGCTGTACACGAACATCAGCAGGAAGGCGACGACGAGCTGCACGGCCGCGCTCAACCCCCCCACCGCATGCTGCACCACGAAGTCGCGCACCTGCGCCATCCCGCCCAGCCGCCGCAGGATGTCGCCCGTCCGTCGGCTCGCGAAGTACTGCATGGGCAGCGCCAGCAGCGTGCGCGTCAGGAAGTCGAGCGCCGCGGTGTCGAACCGCACCGCCACCCAGCTGAGCAGGTAGCGTTGCAGCAGGCTGGCCCCGAGCGACAGCGCGAGCACCGCGAACATGCCGAACACGACCACGTTCAGAAGCTGCGTGTCCGCCTCCACCAGCACGCGATCCACGATCAACTGCGAGAACACCGGCAGCGCCAGTTGCAGCATGGCCACCAGCGCCGCCAGCCCGAGCGCGCGCACCAGCAGCCCCGTGTGCGGCTGGATGTAGCGCCACATCCACGCCCATTCGCGGGCGGCTTCCGGCTCGCGCGCAAAGGCGTCGGTGTAGTCGAACAGCGCCGCATAGCCCGACCAGCGCTTCGCCACCTCGTCCCGCGACACGGTGCGGCGCCCGAGCGCCGGGTCCACGATCACGGCCTTCGTGGCCGTGAGGCGCTCCAGCACGACCCAGTGATTGCCGTCCCAGTGGAGGATCGCCGGGAGCGGCATCGTGTCGACCTGCGCCATCGTGGTCGACACGGCGCGCGCCGACAAGTGCACCTGTTCGGCGGCCGTGACGATCGCCCGGAGGCTCGTGCCGTCGAGGCTCGTGTGCGCGAGCTCCCGGATGCGCGTGAGCGAGATGTTGCGGCCGAACGCGCGGCACACCATGCCGAGGCACGCGGCGCCGCAATCCATCTCGTCGATCTGCGCCACGAAGGGCACGCGGCGGCGTGGACGGGCGCGGGCGTCCTCGGGCTCGGCGGCCGTGGACTCGCTCGCGCGTGGCGTGTCGCCGGCGGCGGCCATCGCGGCCAGCGAACGGCTCTGCCGTTCCCGGGTCGCCGACGCGGCCGCCTCGGCGGGCAGCAGCTCCTCGTCGAAGTCCAGCGGGACGCGCGCCGTCTTCTTGAACTCGTACTGCGCCACCCGGTCGGCGATCGCCTTGGAGAACTCTGGCGACTCGGCGATCAGCTGCGCGAACGACCCCGGGGTGAGCTCGAGCAGGTCACACTGATCGTGCGCCACGACCGTGGCCGCGCGCGGCTGATGCGCGAACACCGACAGCTCGCCGAACCAGTCGCCCCGGCGCAGGTACGCGAGCGGCACCCGCTCCCCGTTCTCCTCGCGGAAGACGCGGAGCCGTCCGCGCCGCACGATCCACATCGGCCCCGGTGGCTCGCCCTGCCGCACCAGCACTTCTCCCGGCGACGCCGAACGCGGCGTCAGCTCGTGCAGCAGCCGCTCGAACGACGCCGCCGGCAGCCGCTGGAACGCCGTGAACTGCCGGAAGAAGCCGGCCAGCTCGCGCTCCGTGTCCTGCAGTTCGAGCCAGCGCCGCGCGTCCGGGCGCGCGCGCAAGAGCCCCTCCACCACTTCGCGCCCCAGGCGCCAGGCCCGCACGTCGCTGCTGGCGCGCACGGTCGCCGTCCGCGTCCCACCGTGGAGCAGCCCCGCCTCGCCGAACACCTCGCCGGCGCGCAGCGACCCGAGCACCACCTCGCGGCCGTCGTCGCCCGTGGTCAGGACGCGCGCCCGGCCGTGTCCGAGCACGTAAAGCGCATCCGCGGTGTCGCCGGCCCGCACGATCACGTCGCCAAAGCCGAACTCCATGGGTTCGAACGCCGCCGCGAACACCGCGCGCGCGTCGGCGGAGAGGAGGCGGAACAGGTCGAGGTTGGCCAGCGCCTCGCGCTCCGCGCGTTCCGCGTCGTCCAGCCCGGTGGCGCGCGCGAGGTCGGTCATGCCACGGCCGGCCAGCGCACGTGTGCGTCGACCAGCGCCGACGCCGCACGGATCTCGAACAACCGGCGCGCGGCATCCGCGACCTGCGGGGCGGAGAGCGACGCGCGCTGCTTCTCCCGGAGGGTGGCCACCGCCCAACCCGCCACGCCGGCAATCGGCCCGATCGTGTCGCCGGCCGACGCCGAGAGCAGCGGGTCTCGCAGGGCATCGGGCATCGCGCCGAGGAGTGCCGTCACCTCCCGCACGTCCACCCCGGCGTCCTGGGCCACCGACGCGAGTGGCTCACCATCATCGCGCACGCACCACAGCGCCTCGGCGGCGGCGTCCGCGGTCGGCCACCAGGAGAGCGCCACGTGCAGCACCATCCAGTCGAGGCCGTTCGAGCCGACCAGCTCGCCGAGCGCCTCGGCGGTGAGTCGCGCCGCGGCCCACCGTTCCCAGGCCTCGTCGATCGCCGCCAATCGTGCGTCGCATCCTCGCAACGTGGCGGCGTCCACCCCGAGGGCCTGCCACGGGACGATCCCGACCGGGGCGGGCACCGACCTGGCCTCGAGCGCGCCACCGTCGAGCCACACCGCCGCGCGCGCCGCGAGTCGGGCAGCGGGCTCGTCGAGCACCCCGGTGGACGCGACGTCGGCCAGGCAGAACGCCGGTTCGATGGCGTCGCTCCGCCCGACAAAGGGCGCCCCTCCGCCATCCGCGACGTCGCGCTGCAGCGCCTCGAACCACTCCTCCACGGAGAGCCCCCGCGCCTCGAGCCAGGCGGTCAGCGCCTCAGCCTCTTCGAGGCCGCGCGCATATCGGAACGCATCGGCGGCCGCCTCGGTCGCCGAGAGCAGTCCAGCCTCCGGTTCGCCGTCGTCGTCGTCGCGCGGCGCCCATCGACGCGCTGAGCGGGCGTGCCACGGGGCGTCGGCGCGCTCGGCCCACCGGAGCACGTCCATCCGCGAGAATTGGTGCGGTCCCGCCCGGAACGCCTCTTCGGCCAATACGGGCGACGTCGGCTCGGCCATGAGCACGATCAGGGGCTGTGGCGCACGGTCACTGGCATGGAATGCGAGTATGCACGCCGGGCGGGGGGGAGTCAACGTGCAGCGCGCGCCGCCAGCAGGCGCGGGAGCGACGCACCGTGCCCGCCGCGGACGGAGGCGGTACCGAATGAAACGAAGAGCCGCCCCGAGGCAACGTGCGCCGGGGCGGCGGGGCGGCCGACCGCAGGCCGCGAACTTCGGTGCGCTACTTCACCCTCGACTGCGCGCGCAGCCGTTCCACCTCGAGATCGTCAAGATCGTCGTCGCCTCCCATCAGGCCGCCCTTCACGGAGTCGGCACTCTTCGCGGGCGTCTTCGGGAGGGACTTCACGGTCTTCGGCGCGGGCTTTGCCGACTTCTTCGGTGTTGCCATGGTCAACCTCGATCACTCGGTGGGGGGTGGGGGGATGCGGTGCGCATCCGGGTGTAGCGGAAACATGGCGCACACCGGGCAGCGGCGCTGTGCCCGACGTCACGCCGCACCGCGGTTCGCCGGCCGGCACGGACGGAAGTCGTCGATCGCTCGCGTTCTGCCATGAACCCCTACAGCAGCGACACCGGGTCCCGGTCCCAGCTCACGCGCACGCCCGCACTCGTCGGCTGGAACCGCTCCGCGAAGTACCGACCCACGCGCGTGAGCGTTCGCGCCTCCGTGGCCTTGATGAGGAGGTGCCACCGCCATCGCTTCTCCACCCGCTCGATCGGGCACGGCGCCGGCCCCACCAGCGTCAGCCCCGCCACCTGCTTCGCCGTCAGGAGTCGCGCCAGCCAGTCGGCGGCGGTCTGCGCGGCGCTGGCCACGTCGTCCTGCTTCTCGCCGCTTACCAGCAGCCGCGCGAGGTGCACGTTGGGCGGGTACGCCGGCTTCACACGCCCCCCCAGCTCCTCGGCGGCAAACGCCTCGTAGTCGTGCGTCATCGCGCACCGCACGGCGTGGTGCGTCGGCACCCGCGTCTGGATGATCACGCGCCCCACCTTGGCGCCCCGCCCGGCGCGCCCGGCCACCTGCGCCAGCAACTGGAACGTCCGCTCGCTGGACCGGAAGTCGGGCAGGTTGATGCCCACGTCGGCATCGATCACCCCCACCAGCGTCACGTTGGCAAAGTCGAGCCCCTTCGCGATCATCTGCGTGCCGAGCAGGATGTCCACTTCGCCGCGGCCCACCCGGTCGAGGATCTCCATGTGGGCCCACTTCCCGCTCGTGGTGTCCACGTCCATGCGCGCCACGCGCGCCGCGGGGAACCGGTCGGACACGAGTCGCTCCACCTGCTGCGTGCCCATGCCCCGCATGGTGAGCACCGGCGTGGTGCAACGCGGACACTGCGTGGCCGGCGCCTGCTGGTGCTGGCAGTAGTGGCACACCCAGCGCGCCGGTGCCTTGTGCGCCGTGAGCGAGATCGAGCAGTTCGGGCACTCCGCCACCCACCCGCATCCCGGGCACTGCACGAAGCTCGCGTAGCCCCGGCGATTGAGCAGCAGGATCACCTGCTCACCCCGCGCGAGCGTCTCGGCGATCGCGCGCTCGAGCGGCTCGCTCAGCGCCGCGCGTACCGGCTCCACCGTCGGCGCCTGCGGCCCGGCCAGGTTCACGACCTCCACCTTGGGCAGCGCGCCGGCGCCGGCCCGGAGCGGCAACGACAGCCGCCGCACGCGCCCCTCCGCCGCCGCCCGCCACGTCTCGAGGCTCGGCGTCGCGCTGCCGAGCACGGCCACCGCCCCCTCGTGCTTCGCCCGGGCGATGGCCACGTCGCGCGCATGGTAGCGCGGCGCCTCCGCCTGCTTGTAGCTCGCCTCGTGCTCCTCGTCCACGATGATCGCGCCGAGGTCGGCGATCGGCGCGAAGATCGCCGAGCGGGCGCCCACCGCGATGCGCCGCTCGCCGTGGCGGAGCGCCCGCCAGGCATCGAGCCGCTCGCCGTCGGAGAGTCCGCTGTGCAGCACCGCCACCTTGTCGCCGAACGCCGCGCGGAACCGGTCCACCGCCTGCGGGGTGAGCGCGATCTCCGGCACCAGCACGATCGCCCCCTTGCCCAGCACGTCCACCACGTGCCGCAGCAGCTCGATGTACACGAGCGTCTTGCCGCTGCCGGTGATGCCGTGCAGCAACGCCACGTCGCCCGGCGGCGCCGCGATCAACGCGTCGATGGCCGCGCGCTGCGCCTCGGTGGGGGTGAACCGCGGCGACTCGGCGCGCGCGCGCGACGCGAACGGGTCGCGCATGACGGCCGAGCGCGACACGTGCACGGCCCCGCGTTTCGCCAGGGCCGCAATCACCGCGCGACCGATCCCCAGCTGTCCGGTGAGGTGGGCCATCGTCGCGTGACCGTCCATGCCCTCGAGCGCCTCGTACGCCGCGCGCTGCGCGGGCGACCGCTTGAAGAAGGCGTCGCGCTCCATGAGCGTGGGAAACTCCTGCGCGATCCGCACCCGCGCCTCCTCGCGTCCGGGCGCGGCCGCGCGCGAGGCGGCTCCCATCGCTCCCGGCAGCATCGCGCGGTACACGAGCCCCGGCGGTGTCGCAAACCGCTCCGAGATCCATCGCCCCAGCTCGAGCAGGGGCGCCGTGAGCGCCGGCTCGGCGTCCGGCGCCTCGAGGATCGCCTTGGCCGTCACCCCCTCGGGGAGCGTGGCGTCGAGGGCGGTGACGAACCCCACCTCGCGCCCACCGCGCAGCGGCACCACCACGC
>JANLSF010000040.1:0-9915 GCA_031362285.1 Gemmatimonadota bacterium
GCCTGGCCGCCACCGCGGGTGCGCTGGTGGGTGGTTTCGCTGGTGCGCGCCTCGCCGACGCGACGCAACTGCGGATGCTCGGTGTCACAATGCTGGTGGCCGCCATCCTCATGTTCTGGCACCCGGCAACTGACGCCGCACCCGCAGAGCCGCGCGCGCTACCTGTTCTGCTGTTACTTGGGTTGCCGCTCGGCGTCCTCACTGGCCTGATTGGCGTCGGTGGCGGCTTCCTGATCGTGCCGGCGCTGGTGCTGCTGGGCGGCGTGCCCATGAAGCAGGCCATCGGCACCTCGCTGGCGGTGATCACGATGAATGCGGTGTCGGGCTTCGTCGGATACCTCGGCACGGTGGCCCTCGATTGGAACGTCATGGCGCTCTTTGCCGCGGTGGCCGTGTGCGGGATCCTCGCGGGGACCAGCCTGGCGGCGCGCGTCTCGGTCGCCCAGCTCAAGCGCGGGTTTGCCTTCTTCCTGCTGGCCGTCGCCGCCTTCATCCTGTACAAGAACCGCGACCTTCTCACCGGTCGCTGACCCGGTATTTTCCGCCCATGCTGCTCAAGCGCCTCTTCGACGAACCACTCGCCCAAGCCGCCTGGCTCGTCGGCTGCCAGGCCACCGGCACGGCCGTGGTGATCGACCCCAATCGCGACGTGCGCGCCGTGCTCGATGCCGCGGCGGCCGAGGGGATGCGCATCACGCACGTGACCGAAACACACATCCACGCCGACTTCGTGAGCGGCGCGCGTGACCTCGCGCGGGCCGCGGGGGCCAAGTTGCTGCTCTCCGACGAAGGAGGCGACGGCTGGCGCTATGCCTATCGAGGCGAGGCGAACGTGACGCTGCTCCACGACGGCGACCGCTTCATGGTCGGCAACCTCAAGTTCGAGGTCCTGCATACGCCGGGGCACACGCCGGAGCACCTCAGTTTCCTCCTCACCGACACCCCGGCCTCCGACCGGCCGATCGGCGCCTTCACCGGCGACTTCATCTTCGTGGGCGACGTGGGGCGTCCCGACCTGCTCGAGCGCGCCGCCCACATCGCGGGCACGATGGAAGCGGGGGCCCGCACGTTGTACGCCTCGCTGCAGCGGTTCAAGGCACTCCCCGACTGGCTGCAACTCTGGCCGGGACATGGGGCGGGCTCCGCCTGCGGCAAGGCACTCGGCGCCGTGCCCAGCAGCACGCTCGGCTACGAACGGATCGTGAACTGGGGGCTCTGCGCCGACACCGAGGCCGCGTTCGTGGCCGAGGTGCTCGCGGGCCAGCCGGAGCCGCCGGGCTACTTCGCGCAGATGAAGCGACTGAACCGCGACGGGTCGCCGTCGCTCGCGACGCTGCCGTCACCGCCCCCGCTCCCTCCGTTCGCGTTGGCCGACGCCATCGCCAGCGGCGCGGCGGTGATCGACATCCGGAGCGGTGATGCGTTCGCGGCCCGGCACGTGCCGGGCGCCCTCACCATTCCGTATTCACGCGCCTTCTCCACGTACGCGGGCTCCGTCGTGCCGTTCGGTACACCGGTGTATCTCCTCACCGACTCACGCACGGAGGGCGCCATCCGCAAGGCGGTGCGCGACCTCGCCCTGATCGGTTACGAGACGGTGGTGGGCATCTTCGGCGAGGATGCGCTCGACGCGTGGGCGCGCAGCACGGTGCCCATGACATACACCACCGTCGTGACCGCCACCGAGGCGGCGCGCGACGTGGAGGACGGGACGGCCGTGCTGGTGGACGTGCGCAAGTCGAGCGAATGGGCCGAAGGGCATGTGGGGGCGGCGATGCTGGTGCCCTTGCCGGAGCTGCTCGAGCGCATGGCGGAGATCCCGCGCGACCGCCCGGTCATCGTGCATTGCCAGGGGGGAACGCGGTCGGCGATCGCCGTGAGCGTCCTCGCGGCGCAGGGCTACACCAACCTGCGCGACATGTCGGGGGGCTTCAACGCGTGGTGCCGCGCCGAGCTGCCGGTGCAGACCGGGGCCGCAGTCGGCGCGCACTGACGCTCAGCGCCCGCCCAGCGCCCGGTCGAAGGCGCGGAACTGCTGCTTCACCTGCGCGGCGGCCTGCTTGCCGCGCGCGAGCGTGTCGGCCACCCAGGCGCGGTCCGTGGCCCACGCGATGAGCTGATCGGCGTTGTCGGCCCCGCCGCGCCCGCTGGAACGCAGGCGCGCCCACGCCACCACGTCGGCCAGCGTCGACATCAGTTCGGTGAGGGCCGTCGGCTGGTCGCGCCAGGCGGCGAGTTCCACGCGGTCGGCGCTCGGTTGCAGTTCCCGGAGGACGAAGCCGCGCTCGCGCACGCGGATGCCACGCAGGAGCGCGGGCGGCATCGCCTGCAGCCGCGCCTGGAGCGTCACCACGCGCTCGACGTCGGACGCGAACCGTGGGCGGCGCGCGGCCCCCGCGACCACCGCGTCGGTGGGGCGCGCCTCCTTGAGGTCGAGCAGCGTGGACTTCCCCGTGAGGGCCGGTCGCACGAGCGCCACGTAACGCTGCACGCCGAGGGATCCGACCCCGGCCACCCGATGCGCCACGTCGAGCACGCGCAGCCCGCCCCAGGTCGGGTCGTCGCGGAAGGCGCGCACCAACGCCACGCGCACCTGGCGCTTGAGGCGCCCATCGACGGCCAGCTGGCGCTCCCCGTCGATCTGCAGGCGGCGCGCCGTGCCGGTGCCGCTCGTGCGCCGGAGGAGGAGCCCCTTCCGCGTGCGGTGGCCCACCTGGTCGAGCAGGGTGCGCACGATGCCACGCGCCGACTCGCGCTCCACCCAGCGCGGGGCGCCACGAACGAGCGCCGCACGATGCGCCTCGAGGAAGGTGCGGGCGAGCCCCGTGGCCGCCGCGCGCGGCAGGTCCATCTCCTCGGCCGCGAGGAGGATGCTGGCCACGAGCCGCACCAGTTCCGCCGTCGCCGGGAGGCAGGTGGCGTCGTCGAAGTCGTTGAGGTCGAAGTACGTCAGCCGATTCTCACCCCGATAGCTGCCGAAGTTCTCGAGGTGGAGGTCGCCGCACCCCCAGACCAGCGGCTCGCGCCCCGTGGCGCTCGGCAGCGTGTCGTAGAAGAGCCGGCAGCTACCCCGCAGGAAGGCGAACGGGGAGGCCCGCATGCGGTCGTGCTTGCGCGCGACCAGCGCCGGGTCGCGGGTGCGGTCGTGGGCGACGAGCCGCCGGAAGGGATCGGTCATGGGCGCAATGTGTGCGGGTCGGCTGGTGACACGCCAGCGGGCCCGTGGGGTATGGTGAGCAATCTCCCCACACGGGCTCATCCCATGCGCCAGTCCTACCGGCTGTCCGGCCTCGCTCTTGCCCTCGTGGCCGCCGCCTGCCAGTCACCCACCGACGCCAGCGGCCATCAGAGCGCGCCGCTCGCGGCCCTGCCCCGTGCGCTCACCGCCGCCGAGCAGCAGGCGCTCGAGGGCAGCACCACCTTTGGACTCGCCCTGTTCCGGCAGGTGAACGCGGCGCACCGGGGCGAGAACGTGTTCGTCTCGCCACTGTCGGCGTCGCTGGCCCTCGGCATGGCGCTGAACGGGGCCAACGGCGCCACCCTCGATTCCATGCGCGCGACCCTCGGCTGGGGCACGCGCCCCATGGCGGAGATCAACACCGCCTACAAGGGGCTGGCCGACCTGCTCATCGCGCTCGACCCGGCGGTCACCTTCAAGAGCGCGAACTCGATCTGGGTGCGGCAGGGCCTCCCAATGCTGCCGGCCTTTTCGGCCGTGAACCAGCAGACGTTCGCGGCCACCACGGGCCTGCTCGACTTTGCCAGCGCCGCGGCCGCGCCCGCCATCAACACGTGGGTGAGCGAAGAGACGAACGGGCGGATCACGAGCATCGTGAGCGCGCCGATCGATCCGGCCATGGTCATGTTCCTGATCAACGCCATCTGGTTCAAGGGAAGCTGGCGCGACCAGTTCAAGGTGGCCGACACGCGGCCCGCGCCGTTCATGAATGCCGCCGGCGATACCTCGAGCGTGCCGATGATGAGCCGCACGGGCCGCGTGCGCTTCGTGGGGGGCACGCTGGCGTATGGAGCGGACATCCCCTACGGCAACGGCGCCTTTTCCATGGTGGTGTTGCTGCCGCGGTTCGGGCAGACCGTGGAGCAGTTGGTGGACTCGCTCACCGGCGCCTCGTGGCAGGCCGCGACGGCCGACGCGGTCACGGTCGTGCGCGACGAGGCGAGCCTCAGCCTGCCCAAGTTCACCATGAGCTTCGACGCCCGGCTCAACACGCCGTTGCAGGCGCTCGGCATGGGGATCGCCTTCTCCGATCTCGCCGACTTCAGCCGGATGACGCCATCCAGCGTGGCGATTTCGGATGTGCGCCAGAAGACGTGGGTGCAGGTCAACGAGGAAGGAACGGAGGCCGCCGCCGTGACCAGCGTCGGCATCCGAGCCACGTCGGGACTGCCGAGCGCGATTGTGGTGGATCGGCCGTTCGTGTTCGCCATTCGCGAGCGATTCTCCGGGGCGCTGCTCTTCGTCGGCAAGGTGGCGCGCCTCCCGGCGAGCTGACCGCATGAGCACGGCGATCCGGTCCAAGGCGCGCACGCGGGAGGGGCGCACGCGAGTGGCTGGGCCCACAGACAGCGCGTAGCTTCGGCCCCATGACGCCTGCCCTGCTCCGACTCGGTCCGATTGCCACGCTCGCGCTGCTGCTGGCTCCCCCGATGGCGCGCGCGCAGGCGACACCCGCTGTCACGGCCGGGTCGCCCTCACCGCAGTCGGTGGTCAACCGCGCCGACCTCGCGCTGGCCTACCTCGCCTTCGACCGGGCCATCACGCAGTCGCCGCCGGCGGCGGACAAGATCGGGAAGCTCAGCCAGGCCTTCGACCAGGCGACGCTCGCCTTCTTCGCCGGCCGGAACGCCGACGCGGTGCGCACGATCCATCGCGTGACCCGGGCGCTCCGAGAGGGCGACGGCGCCTCGGGCCCGAGCGCCCACGCACTGCGCCTGAGCGTTGAGCCGCACGTGCTGCGCCGTGGCGCCGGCATGTCGCCGCTGCTGCGGGCCGTGTTGCTCTATGGACTCGCCGACAGTGGCAGCGCGCCGCGCGCGAGCGCCATTGGTGCGCGCCTCGTGAGCGATGGAGGCCGCGTGCTCGCCACCGTCGAGGTCGCCATCCCGGCCGATGCGGTACCGGGCACCGTCATCGACGTGCCGCTGCCTGCGGCCGTGGCCGACGCGCCCAAGGGCCACTATCTGGTGATCCCCTTCATCGTGCCGCCCGGCGGGAGCGCGCCGCGCACGGGCCCCGGAGCGTCGAGTGCCGCCGATTCGCCGGCGAGCGACTGGTTCGTGGCCGACGAGGATCTCGACGCCAAGCGCGACGACCTGGCGCGGAAGGCGATCCCCCTCGACACGATCGTGCCCGTGGAGCTGGCCGACGCGATCACGACGTTCAAGGCGCGCGTGCGGCTGCTCACCACGCGCGCGAACCCGCTCAACACCACGCAATGGCGCGCGCAGCCGGTTGCCCTCGCGCCGCAGCTCGACCTCGAGTTCCAGCAACTGATGACGGGGATCGACCCGTACGCGAATCGCGCGGGCAAGCTGTGGCGCGTGATCCGCACCCCGGCCCGCAGCATTCCGCTCGTGACCTACGTGCCGGTCGCCGTCGCCCGCGACCGCAAGCCGGTGCCGCTCCTCATCGCCATCCATGGTGTGGGCGGCGACGAGAACATGTTCCCCGACGCGCTGGGCGCGGGGCGCATCCTCGAGCTCGCCGACCAGCACGGCTTCGTGGTCGCGAGCCCCAACGGCGACCAGTTCACGACGCCGGCGGACTTCGACCGGCTGGTGGAGCAGATGGCGGCGCAGGTGCCCATCGACAAGACGCGCATCTGGATCGTCGGCCATTCGCGTGGAGCCGGCCAGGCGCTCGCCCTCGCGAGCGCGCGCCGCGACGTGATCGCCGGCGTCGTCTGCATCGCGGGGTTTGGCCGGGCGTCCCCTGACAAGCCGGTGGCCCCGACGCTGGTGGTGCTCGGCGAACTCGACCCGCTTGCGCTGCCCGCACGCATCGCCCCGCTGGCCGAGCAGGCGAAGACGGCGGGACTGTCCGTGGAACTGCTGGTGCTGCCGCAACTGGGGCACACCACGGTGGTCGCGGCGGCGCTCCCCGACGCCGTGCGCTGGCTGCTGCTGCGCACCTTGCCGCCTGTCACTCCAGCGCGTAGATAGGGCAGTCCACCGACGTACGCCCGCACTTCGCGCGACTCGCATCGCGCCTGCCCAACCCGATGGCGCCCACGATCGTCCATTTGTCCGCCGAGTTGTATCCGTTCGCCCGCACCGGCGGCCTGGCGGAAGCGGTGGCCGGGCTGGCCGGAACGCAGGCGAAGAGCGGCCATCAGGTCGTGGTGTTCGTGCCGCTCTACCGCTCCGTGCGCGAGAGCGCCCCCGACCTGGCCCCGCTGGGGCGCACCTATCAGGTGCACCTCGGGCCGACGGTGGAAGAAGTGCGGTACTTCCGCGAGGTGAAGCCGGCTCCGGGCCCGAAGGTCGTGTTCATCGACCACCCGGGCTTCTTCAACCGGTCGGGCTTGTACGGGGAGAACGGACGCGACTACGCCGACAACGCGGAGCGATTCGCCTTCTTCTCCCTCGCCGTGCTCGAGGCGATCCCGCGGCTGATCCAGGGCGACGTGGTCATCCACGCGCACGACTGGCACACGGCGCCGGTGTTCGCCTATGCGCGCAGCTACGCGAAGTTCCGCGAGAAGTTCGTGCGTACCCCGATGGTGATGTCTATCCACAACGGTGGCTACCAGGGACACTTCGCCGAGTCCACCGTGGAGCGCATCGGGATTCCGCGCGAGATCTACACCTTCGAGACCGGCGAGTGGCACGGCCGGCTCAACTTCCTGAAGCTCGGCCTCACCTTCTGCGACTGCGCGGTGACCGTCTCGCCCAGCCATGCGCGCGAGCTGCGCACCGACGGCGGCGGCTTCGGACTGCAGGACGTGTACCGCTGGATGGGCGACCGCTTCAGCGGCATCACCAACGGCATCGACCAGTCGGTGTGGGATCCCACCTTCGACGAACAGATCGCCGCGCCCTTCGATCGCGATGCGCCGGAGGGCAAGGCGCGCTGCAAGGCGGCCCTCCAGCGGACGTTCGGCCTCCCGCAGCGGAAGCGCGTGCCGGTGTTCGCGATGGCCGCCCGCCTCGTCACGCAGAAGGGACTCGAGATCATCCTCAAGAGCCACCGCGTCCAGTCACTCGACGCGCAGTTCATCTTCCTCGGCAGCGGTGAGCCACGCTTCGAAGACGCGCTCGCCCGCCTCGCGGCGCGCCGTCCGCGGAACGTCGCCGTGCAGCTCAAGTTCACCGACGTGATCGAACACCGGCTCATTGCCGGCGCCGACATGCTGCTCATGCCGAGCCAGTATGAACCCTGCGGCCTCACGCAGATGCGCGCCCAGCGGTACGGCACGCTTCCCGTGGCGCGCCGGGTGGGCGGGCTGGCCGACACCATTTCCGACGACGTGACCGGCTTCCTGTTCGACGACTTCCATGCGGCCGCGCTCGACTGGGCGATCGATCGCGCGATCGGCCGCTACGCCGAGCAAGCGGCGTGGACCAAGCGCATGCGCGCGGCGATGGCCCGCGACTTCGACTGGAAGCGATCGGCGGAGCAGTACCTGGGATTGTACGCCAAGGCGACCGGGCTCGCGTCGAAGCGCTAGGTCGGTCCGTCGCTCCTCGCTGCCGAGGCCGGCGGCAGTCGCTCACCTCGTTCGGGACGATCCTCATGCTGATGCCCCTCTTCCTCGCCCTCGCCGCCGCGCAGGCGCCCGCCGATTCCACGCACTACGTCGTGTGGAACCATGGCCGGACCGCCGGCGAGATGAGCGTCGTCACGCGCGCCGACTCCGCCATCGTGCGCTTTCGCTACCAGGACCGGCAGCGCGGCCCGCGCGTGGAGACACGCTACAAGTTCGGCCCCGACCGGCGGGTGGAGGGCCTCGACGTGCGGGGCCTCAATGCGCAGATGTTCCCCACCGAGACGACCGAGAGCTTCACGCGGGCGGGCGACGACGCGCGCTGGTCGGCCGGCAGCGACTCGGGACGCGCGGCCAACGCGGGCGGGGCCTTCTACCTGGCCGGCGGCGGCACGCCGTACGACGCCGCCCTGCTCAGCCGGCACCTGCTCGCGCTGCCGCAGCAGTCGGGCCGGTTGCTCCCCGTGGGACAGGGCCGCGCCTTCGTGGCCGCCGAGACCACGGTCACCTTCCGCGGCGCCCCGACGCGCGAGCGCGTCGGGATCGAGGACCCGGGTGAGGGCGCGCCGAACGGGGTCTGGCTCGATGCAGAGGACCGCCTGTTCGCGTCCGAAGCGGGCTGGTTCGTCACGGCACGCGACGGCGCCGAGGGGTCGCTGCCGGGGCTGCGCACGATGGAGCGCGCCTGGCATGCGCGGAAGGCGACGCAACTGGCCGCGCAGTTCGCGCCACCGCGCTCGAGCGCCGTGGTGATCCGGAACGGCGACCTGTTCGACAGCGAGCGCGGCACGGTGCGGCCGCACACCACCGTCGTCATCACCGGCGACCGGATCACGGCCGTGGGTCCCGTCGACTCGGTGAAGGCGCCCGCCGGCGCGACGATCATCGACGCCACGGGGCGCACGATCATGCCGGGCATGTGGGACATGCACACGCACCTGGGCTTCACGGGCGAGACGGAGGCCCCCCTGCTGCAGCTGGCCGCCGGCATCACCACGATCCGCGACGTGGCAGCCGACATGGACGTGGCGCTCGCGCAGCGCGCACGCGCCGACGCCGGCACGATGCTCTCCCCGCGCGTCGTGCTCGCCGGCTTCCTCGAGGGACCCGGGGCGTGGGCCGGCCCCACCGAGGTGCTCGTGCGCACCGAGGCCGAGGCGCGCGCCTGGGTCGCGCGCTACGACTCGGCGGGCTACAAGCAGGTGAAGCTGTACAACCTCGTGCACCCCGACCTCGTGCCGACGATCGTGGAGGAGGCGCACCAGCGGGGCATGCGGGTGTCGGGTCACATCCCGCGGGGCCTCACGGTGCAGGCGGCGGTGACGCTCGGCTTCGACGAGTTCCAGCACGCGGCGTTCCTGTTCTCCACCTTCTTCCAGGACTCGTTGTACCTGCCGCGCATGCGCGCCTACTCGAACCTGGCCGCCGTGGTCGCGCCCACGTTCGACGTGAATGCCCAGCGCGTCACCGACCTCGTGGGGTTCCTGCGCGCCAAGGGGACGGTGGTGGACGGGACGTTCAACATCTGGCAGGACCGAAGCGCGCCCCTCGCCGACGGCACCGACGCCGTGTTCGGGCCGACGCTGGCGTGGATGGGACCGATCACGCGGCGCGCCCTCACGCCGACCCCGGGCACCGATCCACAGGCGTCGGCGCGGAGCGCGGCCGCGAGCGCCAACTACCGGCGCTACCTGAAGCGACTGTATGACGCCGGCGTCACCCTCGTGGCCGGCACCGACAACATGGCGGGGCTCTCGTTCCACGGCGAACTGGAGATCTACGAGCGCGCGGGAATCCCGGCACCGGCCGTGCTGCAGATCGCCACGATCGTCGCGGCGCGCGTGATGAAGGACACGGCCAACTACGGGAGCGTGACGGTGGGCAAGATTGCCGACCTCGTGATCGTCGCCGGGAGGCCGTATGAGCACGTGACCGACCTGCGGAAGACCGAGCGCGTGGTGCGCGCCGGACGCGTGTACGCGACGAGGGCGCTGTACCAGGCGGCGGGGATCACGCCGAGGTAGGGGGCGCGGTTCACCACAGGCACAGAGTAGCTGTGTTGAAAGTCAAGCGGTGGTGGGCGAGGTCGCCCGCCACCGCTGCTGCGTCTTGAGCAGCTGGTTGAGGATCACGAGGAGGCGGCGCATGCACGCGACGAGGGCGACCTTCTTCGGCTTGCCGGCCGCGC
>JANLSF010000225.1:0-6284 GCA_031362285.1 Gemmatimonadota bacterium
GATCGTGAGCGACCTGCTGCGCGCGCGCCGCGAGGCCGCGCGCGGCGACGTGGCCATCGTGGTGATCACGCTGGATCCATGGCGCGACACGCCGGAGCGGTTGGCGGGGCTCGCCGAGCATTGGGAGCTGGCGCCGCGCGACCGCGTGCTCGGTGGTGCGGTGGCGGAGGTGGAAGCCACGCTCGACCGGCTGGGCGTGGGGCGCACGCGCGACGCGCGCACGGGCGACATCGTGCACGGCGGGACGGTGCTGGTGCTCGACCGCTGCGGCCGGCTCGCGTGGCGCGTGGATGGCGGCGCGAGTCGCGTGCGCGAGGTGCTGGCGCGGTGGTAAGGCGGCTGCGAAGCACGGAGCCGCAGCCCACCGCCCGGATCTCTACGGTGAGAGGCGCGCCCACCGTGCAAGCACCCGGCCTTCCACGCCGAATCGCCCCTGGAGCGGCTTTGCTCGGTCCGCTGCCCACGACGCCACCGCATCACCCGGCGCCTCGCGCCGCCGCGACGCGAGCGCCGCCTGTGCCTCCTCCCCACGCCCGAGCCGCTCCAACGACCACCAGGTGAACAGGTCGCCGAGCGCACCGGTGTACGCGCGGCGCGCCGCCAATCGCTCCCATGCCGAGCGCGCGGCCTCCGCGTTCCCGCGCCGCGCCTGCACGTCGGCCTGCAGCCACTCCTCGAGCCGCTCGTCCACATCGGCGTCGTACGGACGCCCCGCGCCCAGCCGCTCCGGCCACGTGCGCGCTGCGGCAATGAAGGCCTCGGCGGCCGCCCACTGCTTGTCGCGCATGGCGTCAACGGCGCAGAGCAACTGCGCCTCCCGCCAGAGGGCGTGTCCCTCCGCCGCGCCCTCGTATGGCAGGATCGCCAGCGTACGCAACACCACCTCGGCGTCCGCGTGGCGCCCCGCGGCCAGCAGCGCCCGCACCTTGGTGAGACCGAGGATGTAGTTGGCTGGCATGCGCGCGTGGTACGCCGAGGTGACCGCCGCCGCGCCGGCAGCATCGCCGCTGCTCAGCATCCGCTCGGCGAGCAGCTTGCCGTAGCGCCACTCACTGCTGTCGAGCGCGGCGGCGCGCCTCAAGTCGGCGAGTTGGTCGGCCGCGCTGCGGCTCGGAAGCGCGGCGCGTGCCGCGTACACCGGCGCATGGTCGGGCGCATTGCCAAGGCCCGCGAGCAGGCTCGCTGCCTGTGCCGCGCGCCCCGAGCCCCAGTAGGCGAGCGCCAGGTAGTAGCGTGGCTTCCAATGGTCCGTGGCGGCGACCGCGCGCTCGAGAGCCACCGTCACCTCGGGGCGGAATGGAAACACGAGCGTGGGGGACAGCTGATTGGCGCGAGCGACCAACCGCGACGCGAGGCTGTCGCCGAGTGCCGCTCGCCAATACAGCGCCTCAGGCTGCTCGCCCACCCCTTCGAGCAGCGCGAGCGCATGGGCGCCCTCGCCAACGCCCTGGTACCATGACGCCAACTCGAACAACGCCTGCGCCGGCAGCTCGCTCCGCACCTGCGCAAACAGTCGAGCCCCCGCGCCCGCCATCCCGCGAGCGGCCACATCTCGTTCGAACCGGACCAGCTGGCTCAACGGGTCGGCGCGCTCCAGCGCGCTCACGGCGCGCGCCCAGTCGGCGTTTCCGCCGATGCCGCCACTCCGCCCGGTTGTAAGGCTGCGCCGGCGCGCCGCCACCACCTGTACGCCGAGTGCGTCGAGGTTGGCGGGATCGGCCGTGACGGCCTGCGCCGCGTACGACTGCGCGCGCCGCGGGTCGCCCTGCGCGAGCCAGAGCTTCGCGAGTTCCGTCCACGCCGCCGCGCGGTACTCCACCGACTGCGTCGCGATCTCGAAACCGTCGCGCGCGTCCGCCGCGCGACCCAGGTGACGGCTCGCGAGCCCGTACAGGTAGTTCGCCGCCCCGTCGTACGTGTCCACCGCGAGCGCGGCGCGCGCCCACGTTCGGGCGGCCTCGTACTGCATGGCGCGCAGCGCCAATGCGGCCCGATCGACCAGCGCCGGCACGAAGGTCGCGTCGCGCGCCAGTGCACTGTCGATCAGCACGGTGGCGCGACCGAACTCCCGCTGCCGGAGCAGCTCCTTCCCGCGGAGCCAGGTGCCGTACGCCGATCTCCAGTCGAACGCCTTGGGCGTGTCGAGCGGACGGTCGAGTGCGGTCGCGGTTGCGTCGCCCGTCCACTCCAGCTTGTGATCGCCCAGCACCGCCGTCACGCTGGCGAGCGACACGCCGGGAGCGGAGATCGTGTCGGCATACACCGCGAGCGGCGCGCGCGTGATGCGCCGCGCCCGCAGTCGGCGGCCCCCCGCCGTCACGATGAGCGAATCATCCACCGGCTCGGCCGGCGACAGCGCGACGAGGATCGTGTCGCCATGCTGCGTGACGTTGAGCGCCCCGGCATTCCCCGCGACCACGAACCCCTTGGTCCCCACCACGGGCATCCACCGCTCCGTCCACCGGTCGGTGAGGTGCGGCGTGAAGCCGCGGTGCTTGAACGGGGTGAAGGTGCTCCCCTCGGCCGACTGGTTGAACAGCCGCCCCGATTGCAGCTCGGAGTACTGCCCGTCGCGATCGGTGAGCAGGTCTTCCCAGATCATCCCCTGCCGCGAGAGTCCCCAGATCCAGATCTTCTGCCCCGGCTTCTGGTCGCGCGGGGCCACGCGCGCCATGCCGAAGTCCTGGTCGTGCCAGTAGGCGCCGAAGAAGTCGCCCGCGCCCCCGAACACGTGGTACGACTTGTAGCCGCCGAAGTCGTTGCGCTCGTACCAGCTCACGTCGCGGCCCAGCGTGGTGTTGATCGGCCATTCGCCGCGCTCGCCCTCGTGCCCGATCTGGCTCGTGCCGGGGAAGACGTACTGCAGGTTGCCGCGCACCGGGATGCCGGCGGTCATCCAGGTGTAGTACGGCTGTTCGAGTGGCGAGCCATTGTGCCAGGTGGAGCTGGTGGTGAAGCTCGCCTCGGTGCGCGCCAGGCGCGTCTCGACCCGCCAGGTGGTGCCGGTGAGGAGGTCGAGCGCGCCGGTCACGCAACTCACGCTGCCGTCGGCATTGGTGCGGACCACGTAATCCACGGGCGTGGAGACGTTGGGCGTGTGGCCGATGATGCCGTAGTTGGCCTCGATCCCACCGCTCGTCCACGGCCCGCGCATGGCAATGTCGCGGAACTTGACCGCGCGGTTGAAGTAGACGAACGGCCGCCCGGTCTTCTTCTCGATGGCGGCCCAGATCTTCCCGCCGATCTCGGGGAGGATGAGCACCCGGATGTAGTCGTTCTCGAGTTCCACCACCTTCCACTCGCGCGGCGTGGCCGTGGCCGCGAAGCCATCGAAGCGGAAGTACGGGTAGATGCGGCCCACCACCGGTATGGGGTTGGGGTCGCTGAACGGGTAGGTGGGGAACGACTGGCGGTACTCGCGGATGCGGGCGGGGCCCGACGTGCCTTGCGCCGGCAGGGCGGCCGTCACGCCGACGGCCAGGGTGGCGATCGCGAGTGCTGTGGTCAGAGGCCGACGAAACCGCGCCATGGACCCGTGTGTGGTTGGTGTAAGTTGTCCAAGCCTGAACGCGCGCGACGGACGCCCTCAATCTGCGGGTGGTCGGCGTGGAGCGCGAATCACGCCTGCCTACCGGACGACGGAGACTCGATGACCCCCTGGGTCTCGCGACTGCTGATCGCAAACATCCTGGTGTACGCCCTGCAGATGGCCCTGCCCGGGCTCACCCAGGCGCTCGTCTACGTCCCCGGCCTCATGCTCGTCCGGCCATGGGGCCTCGTGACGTACATGTTCCTCCACGGCGGCCTGACCCACATCCTGTTCAACATGATGGGGCTCTACTTCTTCGGGCCGCGGCTCGAGGAACGGCTGGGCTCGTCGCGGTTCGCGACGCTGTACTTCCTGGCGGGCGTGTCGGGCGCGCTCCTTTCCACCGTCCTCGCCCCGCGGTCGGCCCTCATCGGCGCCTCCGCCGGCGTCTTCGGCGTCATGCTCGGCTTCGCGACCTTCTGGCCGCGCGAGAAGATCCTCATATGGGGGATCATCCCGGTCGAGGCGCGCATGCTCGTGATCCTCACCACCCTCTTCTCGCTCTACGCCGGCTTCAGCGGGTCCACCCGCGGCGTGGCGGACTTCGCGCACCTGGGCGGCTATGTCGGGGCGTTCCTCTACCTCCGCCTGATCGACCGGTTCTCCCCGGCGCGCCGCTTCCAGGCCGCCGTCACGGCGGCGCCGCCGATCGGGGATCGCAAGCTGGTCGAGGGGCTGCGGAGCGCGAACCTCGACGGCGTGCACGAACTATCGAGGGAGCAGGTCAACACGCTGCTCGACAAGATCAGCGCGCAGGGGGTGGGCAGCCTGACGCCGCAGGAACGCCAGTTCCTCTCGAACTTCGTCCCGCCAGACGACCGGAAGCGCTGGACGTCGTGAGGCCAGCGCTCCCGATCGCGCAGCGCGTCTACCGGGGCCAGAGCCAGCCGAACACGCCGGCGGTGAGGCTCGCGTAGATCAGGCCGTCCACCGTGCCCTTGATCGTCGTGCTCCACGCGCGCCGGTACCAGATCGAGAGCGGCCACAGCGCGGCGGCATAGGCGACGAACGCCGTCGTTCCCACGAAGCGGAACACGTGCAGGTACGCCGCGCCCACGGTCAGCGCGCGACCGGCCACGTACGCGGAGATGCCCCCGACCACCACCGCGAAGGCGAACCAGAGACCCAGGTTGCGCTTCATGTCGGTCGGCCCGTTCGGCATCACCGTCAGGATCATGACCGGCCCCTGGGTCATCTTGTCGGCGAATGCCGCCGACTTCATCTCGTCCAGGCTCGCCGCACGCGGCAGCATGTAGTCGCCGGGCGGAATGGCGAACGCCCGCAGCGCCGCCATCACCTTGTCCTGGTCGGGCACCGCCGGGTAGTCGTCCTTGTGCCACGGCGACGCCATGTGGATCACGGAGCTCACGACGAACACGAGGACGGCCGAGAGCAGGATGGGGAGCCAGAGCGTGGTGAGCGCGATCATGACGACCTCCGGTGAGAGGCACAGGTCCGCCCTCGTCCCGGACTCGCTCGAGCCGGGATGCGTGCACGGCATGGACGCTGCGCCCGGCAGAACCTCCCAGTCACCGGGTGGCGGCGCAAGGGGAGAGGGGCGTCGCGCTCTGGCGATGTCACGAATTTCCCGTAGCTTCGCCCTCGTCCATCATCCAACCCCACACCCGGATACTCTCCCATGCGCATCGGCGAAACCGCCCCCGACTTCCGGGCCGAGACGACGCACGGCCCGCTCCATTTCCATGAGTGGCTCGGCGACTCGTGGGGCATCCTGTTCTCGCACCCCAAGGACTTCACCCCGATCTGCACCACCGAACTGGGCTACATGGCGCGCCTCAAGCCGGAATTCGAGAAGCGCAACGTGAAGGTCATCGGCCTGTCGGTGGACCCGATCGACAAGCACGCGCAGTGGGCCAGGGACATCGAGGAGACGCAGGGGTTCGCGCCCAACTATCCGATGATCGGCGACACCAACCTCGCGGTGGCCAAGCTCTACGACATGCTCCCCGAGACGGCCGGCGACAGCGCCGAAGGGCGCACGGCGGCCGACAACCAGACGGTGCGCACGGTGTACGTGGTCGGCCCCGACAAGAAGATCAAGATGCTGCTCGCCTACCCGATGACCACGGGACGCGACTTCGACGAGATCCTGCGCGTCATCGACTCGATGCAGCTCACGGCCAAGTATCGCGTCGCGACGCCGGTCAACTGGCGGCCGGGGAACGACGTCGTGATCGCGGGCTCGGTGACCAACGAGGAAGCAAAGAAGATCTATCCCGAAGGCTGGAAGGAGCCCAAGCCGTACCTGCGCATCGTGCCGCAGCCGGGCATGGCGAAGAGGTAGCGGCGCCCGCCGCTATCGCACGACCAACAGGATTCCCTTCCCCGGCGCGATCTCGATCCCGTCGCCGGGGGCGAAGGTCCGCGCCTCCTGCAGCCCGCGGAGCGCCGGCGCGGTGAGCGTGGCGCGCGCGCCATCGAGGCCGAGCGCCTTCCAGTCCACCGCCAGCCGCACCGTGACCGGCGTGGAAGCCCAACTCGCGATCGCCACGAGCGCGCGCCCGTTGCGCCGGTACACCGTCGCCAGCACGTCGTCCCGCCCCGTGCGCACCGGCACGCTCGGCGCCCAGTAGCCGAGCATCGTGGAGCCCTTCATGCCGAACTCGTCCCACAGCTTCCAGAGCGGGCGCGGGTCGGCGTTGTCGGACCAGGGCATCCGGTTGGTCATGCCGTA
>JANLSF010000058.1:0-2023 GCA_031362285.1 Gemmatimonadota bacterium
GCGGAAAGATAGTCCAGGCACGCCTGTGCAGCAGTGGCGGCATCGTCGCGCCACGCCCCGCGGATGGCCGCCACGCCACGGGCGCCCGCGGCCACCATGGCCTCCACGCGCTCCGGCGTGATGCCACCGATGGCGACCACGGGCAGCGCCACGCGCGCGACGACCTCGCGCACGAACTCCTCCCCGCGCCCCGACACGCCCGTGTGCGACGGCGTGTCGTACACGTGCCCTGCCACCACCCAGGCGGCCCCCTCGCGCTCGGCCACCGACGCGTCGGTGACGGTGTGCACGCTGGCGCCGATGACCAGCGCCGGGGCCACGCGGCGCGCATCGGACACGCGGATCGAGCGGGAGGTCAGCTGGACGCCCCACGCGAGCGCGGCGGCGGCCATGTCGACGCGGTCATTGATCACGAGCCGGGCGCCGGTCGCGGCCTGCTCTCCCGCCAACTGGTCCGCGAGCCGGGAGAGTTCGCGCGTGGTGAGGCGCGAACTGCGCAGGTGCACCGCCACGCGCGGGCCACCGGCCGCCATGATCGCGAGGGCGCTGGCCACCAGGTCGCCCCGCACGATGATGTCGTCGCTCGTGATGGCGTGGAGGACCGGCAGCTCAGCCGAGGACATCACCAACGGCGATGCCACGCCCGGCGGCCCAGTCGCGGGCGGAAAGTCGCTTGCGACCGGCGGGGAGCACCGCGGCAATGCGGACCGCGCTCGACCCGCAGGCCACGAGCATGCCATCGGCATTCACGTCGAGCACGAGGCCGGGTGCCGGGTGTGCGCTGTTCGAGTGCGTCACGGCGGCGGCGTCCGTCGCGCCCGCGTCCACCGACTGCACACGCGCACCGAAGAGCTTGATGTCGATGCCGTCGCGCGTGGCGAAGGCGCCCGGCCTGGGATCGTAGGCGCGGATGACCTGCGAGACGCGCGCGGCGCTCGTGGTCCAGTCGACGCGGGCGTCGTCGCGCGTGATGAGCGTGCAGAAGCTGGCCTGCGCGTCGTCCTGTGGCGTCTCGGTGGCGCCGCCGAACTCCAGCATCGCCAGCGCTTCGACGATGGCCTGCGCCCCCAGTTCGGCCAGCCGCTCGCGCAACTCGCCGCCCGTTTCGTCGGGGAGGATGGGGGTGCGCACCACGTGGATCATGGGGCCGGCGTCGAGCGCCAGCACCATGCGCATGATGGTGACCCCCGTTTCGGCGTACCCCGCGAGGATGGCGCCCTCGATCGGCGAGGCGCCGCGCAGCCGGGGGAGCACCGAGCCATGGATGTTGAGCGTCCCGCGCGGCGGCAGGTCGATCACCGGCTGGGGCAGCAGGCGACCGTAGGCCACCACCACGGAGATGTCGGGCTGCGTCGCGCGGAGCGCCTGCACAAAGCCGTCGCCGCGCGGCTTGTCCGGCTGGAACACCGGGATCCCCTGCTCGAGCGCGATCGCCTTCACCGGCGAGGGCACGAGCACCGACCGTGATCGTCCCCGCGGCCGGTCGGGCTGGGTGACCACCGCCACTACCTCGTGCCCCTCGCCGATCAGCGCGAGCAGGGGCGGGGTGGCGAACTCGGGAGTGCCCCAGAACGCGACGCGCACTACAGCCGCTCGTTGTCGCGGTGGCCGTTTTCGTGACCGCGATCGCCGGGCTCATGGCCGGGATTCAGGTGGCGCAGGAGGTCGGGATAGTCCTCCTTCACCTCGTCCCAGACCTTGAGCGCCGATCTCCGCTTGAGGAGGCTCAATCGGTCGAGGAACAGCTTGCCGTGGAGGTGGTCGATCTCGTGCTGCAGGCAGACCGCGAGCAGGTCGGTCCCGTCGACCTCGAACAGCTTCCCGTCGAGGTCCATGGCGCGCACGGTCACGTCGCTCGCGCGCTCCACCTTGGCGTAGACCTCGGGAATGGAAAGGCATCCCTCTTCCCACATGATCTTCCCCTCGCGACGGATGACCTCGGGGTTGAGCAGCACGAGGCGCTCCTCGTCGATCTCGATCACGGTGAGCCGCTCCGTGCGGCCCACCTGCGGCGCCGCCAGGC
>JANLSF010000124.1:0-2618 GCA_031362285.1 Gemmatimonadota bacterium
GTACACGTCCGCGGTGAGGGTGAAGTTGCTGGTCGGCGACCAGGCGCCACCGGCGCTCAGGTTGATCGAGCTCTCTTCCTTCAGCGCCTTCGAGCCGAAGAGAACCGAGGCCGGGTGCTTCACCGGGAAGTTGCCGATCTCCACGAGCACGCCGTTCTGGATGGCCGTGGTGGTGTGGCTGTACCAGGACTGCTGGAGCCCCGGCGCCCGGAAGCCCGTGCTCAGCGCCCCGCGGAAGACGAGTTCCTGCGTGGGCTGGTAGCGCACGGCCGCCTTGGCCGTGAGCGCGCTGCCGAAGTCGCTGTAGTTCTCGAACCGTGCCGCAACGTTCGCGAGCAGCGTCTTGGCGAGGTTCGACTCGAGATCGGCGAAGAAGCCGTAGTTGTTGCGGCTGTTCGAGCTGGCATCCGACGGGGCGAACCCCTGAAACACCGAGGAGCCGCCCTGGGCGATGCCGGAGCTGTCGGCCGTCCTGTGATAGCCGTTGACCCACGAGGCGCGCTCGCCCGCCGCCACCTCGTAGTTCTCGGTGCGGAAGGTGGCGCCGAGGGCCACGTTGACCGGTGCCGGCAGCCCGAGCTCCATGGAGCGCGAGGCCGTCAGCATCATGTTGAACTCGCCGCGGCTCAGCTTGCCCGCGTCGAAGCGCGTCTGGTTCGGGATGCCCGGATCGTCGGCCGTGCCGCGAATGCCGTCACGCCCCGGAGCGGTGGCGGTGCTCAGGCTCGGCCCGAGCGACGAGTTGAGCGTGTTGCGCAGCTTGAAGTCGAAGCTGTTGTAGCCGTAGGTCATGCCGGCGTCGATGGCCCACCCTTCCAGGTTGGCGCGAATGCCGCCCGCCGCCGAATAGTCGATGACCTTGGGACGGAACTCGGGGAGGAAGCCGAGCGGATAGATCTGCGACCAGTTGCGCGAGTTCTGCGGCTTGCGGAAGAAGCCGTTGCCGGTGCCTTCGCGATCGGAGAAGCCGCCGAAGGCGTAGAACTCCGTGGTACCGTCGTCATTGAGCGGCAGGCGCAGGTTGGTGAAGAAGTGCAGGTCCTTCTCCACGCCGTCGCCCCAGTGGACGTTCGGCTGGTTCACGCCGGTGCGCTTGAAGATCACGGCGCAGTTGGCCACCGAGTCGCGCACACCGTTCAGGTCGGGGAAGCTGCCGTCGGGACAGGCGCGGTTGGTCGCGTCCCGCGAGAGCACCTGGCCGAAGAAGCTGATCGAGCCGCGGCCGAGGGCCACGCCGGCGCCGCCGCTGATGTCGGTGGTCGTGCCGTCGTTCTGGTATCCGTTGCCGGGGCGATACTGCCCCACGTTGGTGTTGATGAACGGAGTGAAGGCCCCTTCCTTGAGCACCAGGTTGACGACGCCGGCAATGGCGTCGGACCCGTACTGCGTGGAGGCGCCGTCACGCAGCACCTCGATGCGGTCGATGGCGCTCGACGGGAAGGCGTTGAGGTCCACGCCGCTCGAGCCGGGAGCCGATCCGTTGGAGAAGACGTTGAGCAGCGCCGTGGTGTGGCGGCGCTGGCCGTTGATCAGCACCAGCGAGTGGTCGGGGGAGAGACCGCGCAGGGTGAACGGCCGCACGATTTCCGTCGCGTCGGTCACGGCCTGCTTGGGGAAGTTCACCGACGGGGAGAGGTTGGCGAGGATCTGGGTCGTTTCGGTGGACCCCGAGCGCTTGAGCTCCTCCACGGTGTACACGTCGACGGGCACGGCCAGTTCCTCGGCCGCGGTGTGCTTCGCGCGCGAGCCGACGGTGGTCTGGACCGGCGCCAACTGGTTGACGGCGCGCTTGAGGGTGATGTCGAGCGCGGTCACCGCCGAGGCTTCGACGTTGGCGGTCGCGGAGTCGGGCGCGTACCCGAGGGCGCGAACGCGAATCGTCCGGCGCCCCACGGCGAGGCCGCCGAGGGTGTACTGGCCGCGGTTGGTGGACGTCGTGCGGACGCCGCTGCCGTCGACGGTGATGAGCGCGCCAACTACCACGCTGCCGTTCGGATCCAGGATCTTGCCCTGCACGGCGCCGGTCTGCGCTGCGAGCGACTGCCCGAGCGCGGTGACCAGCACGAGCGCTGCGGCCAAGAAGCTGACCTGTCGCGTGAGAATACCTCGCATCCTTCCCCCATGGGTTACTGGTTGAGACACAACCCATCGCGACGCCCTGGCGCCGTGACGGTTCACTGCAGGTGGAACAAGGCACGTCCGGCAGTCGCGGCGCGCAGCCATTGCGCGCAAGGTCCGGATCAAGTTCTGGGCGAGACGTACGACACGGTGTTCGTCAGGGAGGACCCCCGACGGGGCCCAACATGGCAAACTTCCTCCCGCCGCGACAGCCCCGATTCGAAAAATCAGGAGGTCGGCGGGAGGGCCCCCCGGCCGCCGGCGCGACAGGCGCCCGACAGCGCCGGGCAACCCCGCCTCGGTCGAAACGCCCGAACCCGATGTCATGTCCGTCGAGGGGCAATGCGCGCGCGCTCCGGGACGCGCGGCGCGCAGGTCGACGCGGACGCCTCTTAGCTTGTCGACTCACCCTCTCCCCCCAGCCCTCCGCTCCATGATCGCCTTCCTCGGCACTGGTCTCCTCGGCGGCAATTTCGTGCGCGCCATGCTCGCGCGAGGTG
>JANLSF010000149.1:0-7410 GCA_031362285.1 Gemmatimonadota bacterium
CGAAACTTGACCTTGCCATCGTCCGAGCGGTTGTCGTCGATCACCTTGTAGGCGTCATGCTTCAGGTAGCACTGCAGGAGGATCTCGCGCTTCTCCATCTCGTTGCGCTCCATCCGGTCCCGCACCGGGCCACTCGAGGTGCCCCAGATCAGCGACATCTTCTGGAGGTCCTTGGACCGCACCGTCGCGAGAAACTGCTCCACCGCCTCGCGCGGGCCGACCGCGCCGGCAGGCGATCCGTCGGAGTTCATGGCCGCGCCACCACAGGCGGCGGCGATACACAGCAGTACGAGTCCCAGCTTTCGCACGCGACCTCGCTCCCGTTGGGCCGTCACCGGCGTTGAACGTCTATCGTAACCTCTCCGCCATCATGCCAGCAACCCGTCCATCCGCGCTGCGCCTGTACGTCAACATCGATCATGTGGCCACCATCCGACAGGCCCGGCGGGGCGCCGAGCCCGATCCCGTCGACGCGGCCCGGTTGGCGGAGGACGCCGGCGCCGACGGAATCACGGCCCACCTCCGCGAGGACCGGCGCCACATCCAGGACGCCGACATCGAGGCCCTCGCGGGGGCCGTGCGCACCGTCTTCAACCTCGAAATGGCCAACACGGGCGAGATGATCGCGCTGGCGCTCCGTCTCGTGCCGCACCAGGTCACCCTCGTCCCCGAACGCCGCGAGGAAGTCACCACCGAAGGAGGGCTCGACCTCACGCGTGACCCGCGCGGACTCGCCTCGTCCATCGAACGGCTGCGCGACGCGGGCATCCGGGTGTCTTTGTTCATCGACCCGGCGGCCCACGCCGTCGTGGCTTCGCGTGCGCTGGGCGCACAGGCCGTCGAACTCCACACCGGGACGTACGCGCACCATCCCGGCGAGGGGCCGTCGCTTGCCGCCCTGCGCGAGGCCGCCCGGCTGGGCGTGGCGGAAGGCCTCGCGGTGCATGCGGGACATGGACTCACCGTCGGCAACGTCGGCCCCGTCGCGGCGATCCCGGACGTCGAGGAGCTCAACATCGGCCATCACCTCGTCAGCCGGGCAATCACCGTGGGACTGTCCGCGGCCGTGCGCGAAATGCGTGTCGCCATGGACCAGGGGCGCGCCGCTGGACGTTGACCCCCGGGTTGCCCGACCCGTACCTTTTGAGACCCCTTAGGAAGAGGCCATGACGGCACCAGGCGGCAGCGGACTGCTGGATTTCTTCGTGCTGGAAGCAGGCGAGTGCCTCGAACAACTCGACGGCCTGCTCGCGCGTGCCGAGCCGGGTGGACCCGCGGTCGATGCCCTCCTCAAGGACGCGCGCCGCCTGCGCGGCTCGGCGACCATGGCGAAGCTCGCCGGATTTGCCGACGTCGCCGCGGCCATCGAGCGCGTCGCCCGCGCGCTGCGCGAGCAGACGTTGGCGTGGGACGACGGGGTGCGCCTGGCGCTCGTCGGCGCCGTCGACGACCTCAAGGTGCTGCTCCACCGCGTCCGGACGTGGGGCGACGACGAGGAGGCGAAGGCCCGCGCCCGCACCGCCGAGCTCGACCGGTTCGCCCCCGCCGTTCCCCGGGCGGCGCCGCAGCCGGCGGTGAGCGCCCTCGGCTCCTCGTTCCTCGCCCTCGAGGCCGAGGAGCTCGCCATGGGCATCGCGGGCGTGCGCGCACGGCCCACCGACGCCGTCCATCGCGACAACGTGGCCCAACGCGTTCGTCGGCTTCGCGGCATCGCCGCCCTCAAGGACCTGCCCCCGATGTCGGAGCTCGTCGAGGGGATCGAACGCGCCATTCGCGCCGCCGACCAGGCGGACGGCGTGCTCGGCGAGGTCGTGCAGGAAGTGCTGGCCTCCGCGACCGACGTCCTCGCGCGGGCCGCCGTCTCGTTGCGCGCCGGCGATCGCCCGGCGACCGTCAGCGCCGAGATCACGCGCTTCGCCGGCGCGATGGCCGCGTGGGACAGCGAGGCCGTGGATGGCCCCCGCGTCGTGCCCGTGTCGACGCTGTTCTACGAGGACGACGGGCCCCACATCCTCGAGCGCACCGCCGACCCGCCGTCGACGCCGCATCAGCGCTTCCGACTCGAAGTGATGAGCCTCGCCGAGCACCTGCGTCGACTCGTGGCCGACGCGCGCGCCGCGGCCGACATCGTGGCCCGCGACCGCGTGGCCCGCGAACTGCGGTCCGCCGTGCGGACCCTCATGAACCACGCCGAGAGCTTCGCCGAAACCTCCGTCGCCAACTTCGCCCTCCGCTCACTCGAGGGCGTCACCCGGCTCGATAGCGGCCACCTCGCGCAGGTCGACGAAGTGGCCACCCTGCTCTCGACGCTCGGGGGGGACCCGATTTCGCGCATCTCGGCGATCCTCAACGCACCGCCGCCGGACGCGCCCTTCCTGCGTCCGCCCACGCCCCCGGCGTATACGCGGCTCGTGCCCGCACCTGCGGCGGCCGTCCCCGCCATTCCGCTCCCCTCCGATGCGACGGCGCGCTCGTCCGTGCCGGCGCGCGTGTCCACGCCGGTCCGCGCGATGACCCCGGTTCGGTCGTCCACCCCCGTCACCGTCGCCGCCGTGACGCCGCCGCGCGCGAGCGCGAGTGACGCGGCCGATCGGATGGAGGGCGGCCTGCACGGTGAAGTGCTGCACGACCTGCTTGGCCAGGGAATCGCCGCGCTCGGGCAACTCGCCATGGCGCCGATGTCCACGCCCACGCCCGTGGAGGACGACAGCATCGTGCCGATCGAGGAACTCGAGTACCGGGGCCGGGCCGCCCTCGACCGCGCCATCGAGATCCGCGACGCCGTCAAGGCGCGCAACGGACCGCCGTCCGGCGACGAACTCGAGGAGCTCTTCGCCCTGCTCGACCTCGTCGGCGCGGAGTAGGGTCAGGTGAAAATCGGCATGCGCGGGGTGCTCGGCTTCGTGCTGAGCGCCCTCCTGCTCTGGTATGCCCTGCGCGACGTGAACATTGCCGAGGTGTCCCATGCGCTGTCGCAGGCCAACATCTGGCTGCTGATCCTCGCCAGCGCCGCCGGCACCTCGATCTTCCCGCTGCGGGCCATCCGCTGGCGTCCCATCCTCGCTGGCGTGTCGGCCCGGTTGCCCTACATGCCCCTCTGGCGTGCCGTGGCCATCGGGATGTCGATCAACAACGTCGTGCCCGCGCGCGCCGGCGAGCTCGCGCGGGCGTTCGCCCTCTCCCGCGAACGGCGCGATGTTCCCTTCTCCGCCGCCTTCGCCTCGATCGCCGTGGACCGGATGTTCGACGCGGTCGTGGTGATCGCGCTGATGCTCGTGGGCATGCTCGATCCGGCCTTCCCCCGCGACACGCCGATCGCCGGCTACTCGGCCCTCCGATGGATCGGGGTCTCGAGCGGCATCATGGGCACGGCCATCGTTGGGCTGGCGGCGCTGGCCTGGTTCCCCGCGCAGGTCGAGCGCGGCTTCGAGTTGTTCGCCGGGCGCGTCGCCCCGTCGCTCGAGGACAAGGGGATCGCCTTCATCCGGTCGTTCACGGCGGGCCTCGGCGTGCTGCGGCATCCCGGACGCGCGATCGAGGCGCTGCTGTGGACCATCCTGCACTGGGTGATGAATGCGGTCGCCTTCTGGATCGCGTTCAAGGCGGTGGGCATCACCGCCCCGCTCTCCGCGGCGCTCTTCCTGCAGGGCATCATCGCGATCGGCGTGGCCATCCCCGCCGCCCCGGGATTCTTCGGCGCCTTCGAGGCGCTCGGCAAGGCGGGCCTCGCCCTGTATGGCGTGAGCGGGACGCAGGCCGTGACCTGGGCCATCGGCTTCCACATCCTGTCGTACATTCCGATCACCGCGATCGGGATCTTCTACTTTGGTCGGCTGGGGGTCTCGCTCGGGGAGATGGCCAAAGCCGCCCAGGAGGACGCATGAGTCGCGCCGCGCGCGTCGCCGCCCAGGCCAAGATCAACCTGTTCCTCCACGTGCACGAGAAGGAAGCGAACGGCTACCACCGGATCGATACCCTCTTCTGCCGGCTGGCTTTGTCCGACCAGGTCACGGTGCGCGCCACCGAGGCCGGGCGGTCGCTCGACGTGAGCGGCCCGGCGCTTCCCCCGGGTGGGCTGGGCGCCATGGAGCAGAACCTGGCGTGGCGCGCGGCGGCCACGTACGCCGACGCGGCAGGATGGCCCGGCGGCTTCGCAATCGAGGTGGAGAAGCACATCCCCGTGGGCGGTGGGTTGGGCGGCGGGAGCGCCGACGCCGGCGCGGTGCTGCGGGCCCTCGACACCCTCTCGCCGCGCCCGCTGGGACGCGAGGGCCTCCAGGAACTGGCCGCCACGATCGGCGCCGACGTCCCCTTCCTCACCGGGAGTGACCCATTGGCGCTGGCGTGGGGATCCGGCGAGCTGCTGCGGCCGGTTCCGCCGCTGCCCGTCCGGACCTGCTGGCTCGTGGCCTTCGACGCGGGAGTGCCCACCGCCGACGCCTACGAGTGGCTCGACGCCTCGCGGAACCGCCCGGGCGGCTTTCATCGCAGCGTGTCGATCCCCGTGACCATCAAGAGCTGGGCCCAGATCGCGCAGTTGGCGTCGAACGACTTCGAGACCGTGGTCCTCAAGCGGTTCCCGCGGATCGCCGCGCACCTGAAGGCGTTGCGCAGCCCGGCCATCCGGGATCAGCTGGGGGTCGCAACGATCGCCCTCCTCTCGGGATCCGGAGCGACGGTGTTCGCCCTCCCCGACCGGGATCCGGGAACGCCGCCGATGGCCCTCGAGCCGGGCGAGCGGGTTCTGGTGACCACGACCGCCGATCGCGTTGCCCCCGTCGAGGTTGTCGGGTAAGATTCGCGGCTCACTGCCCCTTCGTCCAATGGCAGGACAGCGGACTTTGGATCCGCGAATGGTGGTTCGAGTCCACCAGGGGCAATCGTTCCGCGGCCAGGCGCGGGGCGATTGACCGAACTCCTTGCCCTGACTATGCTTCAAGGCTGCGCTCATGGACGGGAATCACACGCCGGGCGCCGGGTTCAAGCTCCTCTCGGGAACGGCCAATCGCCCTCTCGCGGAAGAGATCGCGGGCCACCTTGGGGTGGAACTCGCGAAGTGCACGACGACCCGGTTTGCCGACGGTGAAATTTTTGTCCGGATCGATGAGAACATCCGCGGTGCGGATGTCTTCATCGTGCAACCGACGAATCCGCCGGCCGACAACCTGATGGAGCTGTTGCTCCTGATCGATGCGGCCCGACGGGCGTCGGCGGCACGCATCACGTGCGTGATGCCGTATTACGGATACGCACGGCAGGACCGCAAGGACCAGCCGAGGGTCGCGATCGGAGCCAAGCTCGTGGCCAACCTGATCGAGACAGCCGGGGCGGACCGGGTGCTGGGGCTCGATTTCCACCAGCATCAGTTGCAGGGGTTCTTCGACGTGCCGGTCGATCACCTCTACGCCGCGCCGGTCCTGGTGGCGCACTACCGCAAGAAGCAGTTGAAGGATCTCGTCGTCGTGGCCCCTGATGTCGGGTCGGCCAAGATGGCGCGAGGGTTTGCCAAGCGCCTCAACGGCTCCTTGGCGATCATCGACAAGCGCCGGCCCGCCGCGAACGTCGCGGAGGTGCTGAACGTGGTCGGTGAGGTGGAGGGCCGGGACTGTCTGCTGGTCGATGACATGATCGACACCGCAGGGACGATCTCGGAGGCGGCGAAGGCGCTCAAGGAACTGGGCGCCAACGACATCTACGCGTGCTGTTCGCATGCGCTCTTCTCCGGCCCAGCGGTCGAGCGGCTCTCGTCGGCGCCCATCATCGAAGTTGCGGTGACGGACTCGATGCGCGTCGCCTCGGAGCGCCGCTTTCCCGCGCTCGTCGTTCTCTCGGTGGGCGAACTGCTCGCCAAGGCCATCCGTCACACGCATAGCGACCAGTCGGTGAGCGCGCTCTTCGACTAGGCCGGCATCACCTTCGCACTTTTTCGCACTTTCCGAGCTTCCCATGGCGATCGCAAACCTCTCCGCTTCCCTCCGCGCCGACTCCGGCAAGGGCGCCGCGCGCTCCCTCCGCTCCGCCGGCCGCGTGCCCGCCGTCATCTACGGCCACGCCCGAACGCCGCAGAGCCTCTCGCTCAACGCCCGTGAACTGGGCAAGCTGCTGGAGCGCATTGCCGCCGAAGCGACCGTGATCGAGCTCTCGATCGACGGCACGCCCGCGCGCACGCTGATCCGCGAGATCCAGCGCCATCCGTTCAAGAAGCAGATCCTCCACGTCGACTTCCAGGAACTGGTGGCCGGCGAGAAGGTGACCGTCCGGATCCCGCTGATCCTCGTCGGCACGGCCGACGGCGTGCGCCTCCACGGCGCCATCATGGACCAGCCGCTCCGCGAACTCGAGATCCGCTGCGACCCGGCGATCATCCCGAGCCACATCGACGTCGACATCACGCCGATGAACATCGGCAACTCGATCCACGTCGGCGAGCTCAAGCTCGCCGAAGGCATCGAGGTCCTCACCGACAACGACGCGACGGTCTGCGTCTGTGCCGCGCCCAAGGCGGTGGTCGAGGAGAAGCCGGTGGTCGAGGTCGCCGAGCCGATGCCACGTCGGAACCGGAGCTCATCCGCAAGCAGAAGGCCGACGAGGCCGAAGCGGAAAAGGAGAAGGACAAGAAGTAAGGGCCCCCCAGGCCGCCTGACACGACCGCATGAAGGTCATCGTCGGCCTGGGCAATCCGGGGCACCGGTACGAAGGCACGCGTCACAACGTCGGCTGGTGGGTTCTCGACCACCTCGCCGGCGTTTGGCGTTTCGGTCCCTGGCGCGCCATCGGGCCGAACGTCGTGGCCGACGGGACGCTCGAGGGAGAACCGCTGCAGCTCGTGAAGCCGCAGACCTTCATGAACCTGAGCGGCGAGGGGGTGGCGTCCTTCCTCGCCGCGGGACTCGATCCGCGCGCGGCGCTGCTCGTGATCGTGGACGAAGCGGCCATTCCGGTGGGGCGCTACCGCCTGCGCGCCGAGGGCTCCTCCGGCGGGCACAACGGACTGCGCGACATCGAACGCTCGATCGGGCACGCGCACTATGCGCGCCTGCGCATCGGGGTCGGACCGACCCTGCCCGACACGCGGATTCCCGACCTGGCGGAGTACGTGCTGGGCGCCGTCCCGCCCGAGGAGCGCGAGGCCATCGCGGCGCTCCTGCCGCAGCTCACACGCGTGAGCGCCCTGTGGGCCGTCGACGGCGTGGCGGCGGCCGTCAGCCGCCAGGGGAGTGGACCTCCTCGCCCCGATCCCTGATCCCGTGGCCGCACGCCACGCCGTCTACCGCGTCACGCGCGTGGCACAACGCACAAGGCCCCACCAGCTGGCGGGGCCTTGTGCGAGCAGCCGAGGACGGATCCAGCCGCTATTCGAAGAGCAGGACGCTCACGACCTGGAACGCCACCAGACCGAGCGCGGCCAGG
>JANLSF010000256.1:0-2057 GCA_031362285.1 Gemmatimonadota bacterium
CATGGGGGTCGAGCGGCTGCGGACGATCGGCAACATCCCCACGGGGATCATCACGCGCGAGCAGTCGGCCATTGTCGCGAAGCGCGCCGAGAAGCTCAAGATCGAGGAGCTGCACCTCGGGGTGCGCGACAAGCTGCCCGAAGTCCGGGCCATCGCCGAGCGGCGCGGCATCGGGCTCGACGAGATCGCCTACATCGGCGACGACGTGAACGACTTAGACGTGCTCGACGCGGTGGGGCTCGCTGCCGCGCCGTGCGACGCGGAGCCGCTCGTGCTCGACCGCGTGCACGTGATCTGCACGCGCGCAGGTGGCCATGGTGCCTTCCGTGAATTCGCGGAGCTGGTGCTCGCCGCGCAACACCCACCGGCCGCGCTGCGGCCCCCCACCCCCAGGCACGCCTGATGACTTCCTCGACCAGCAAGCCGGCCCGTCGCGTCACCCTCAAGAACGGCAAGGCCATGGGCGACGGCGAGCCGTGCTACGTGATCGCCGAGATCGGCATCAACCACAACGGGTCGATGGACCTGGCCAAGCAGATCATCGACGGCGCCGTCCACGCCGGCGCCGACTGCGCCAAGTTCCAGAAGCGCACACCCGAAGTCTGCACGCCGAAGAGCGAGTGGTACAAGGAGCGCGACACCCCGTGGGGGCGGATGACGTACATCGACTACCGCCACAAGGTGGAGTTCGGGAAGGCGGAATACGCCGAGATCGACCGCTACTGCAAGGAGAAGGGGATCGACTGGACGGCGTCCTGCTGGGACGAGGAGTCGGTGACGTTCATGGAGCAGTTCAACCCGCCGTTCTACAAGGCGGCGTCGGCCTCCCTCACCGACTGGCCGCTGCTCAAGGCGATGATCAACACCGGGCGCCCGCTCATCATCTCCACCGGGATGAGCACGCAGGAGGAGATCGACGCGGCGGTGAAGGCGATCGGGCTCACGAACCTGCTCATTGCCCACTCGACGTCGTCGTACCCCTGCCCGCCGAAGGAGCTGAACCTGAGCATGATCCCGACGCTCCGGGCGCAGTTCCCGCTCACGCCGATCGGGTACAGCGGACACGAGGTCGGGCTCGCGACCACGGAAGTCGTCGTCGCCCTGGGCGCCAGCTTCGTGGAGCGGCACGTGACGGTGGACCGCGCGCTCTGGGGCTCCGACCAGGCGGCGTCGGTCGAGATCGTGGGCCTCGAGCGGCTCGTGCGCGACATCCGCACGATCGAGGAAGCGATGGGGGACGGCGTGAAGCACGTGTACGAGTCCGAGATGGCGAAGCGCAAGAGCCTTCGCCGCACCGACGACGACAAGAAGGCCTGAGGCCACGCATCATGTCCCTTCAAGCGATCTCCCTCGGCGTCATGGCCGGCAGCGCGCTGGCGATGCTCGTCGCCGAGCGGTTCTGGCCGTACAATGCCGACCAGCAGCTGTTCCGCGAGGGCTTCTGGACCGACTTCGTGGGTTACTGCCTGCTGCAGAGCTACGCGCTCGGGCTCGTCATCGCCGCGCTCATCACCTGGCTCGATGCCAACACCGGGTGGTCGTCGCACCGGCTGATCGGCACGTGGCCCGTCTGGGGACAGGTGCTGTTCTTTCTCGTCACGCACGACCTCTACATCTACTGCGCCCACCGCTTCCAGCACGGCAACAAGTGGGCGTGGCGGCTGCACGAGGCGCACCACTCGACGCCCAACGTGGACTGGCTCTCCGGCGTGCGGTCGCACTCGCTGGAGATCCTCGTGAACCAGACCATCGAGTTCGCCCCGATGGTGCTGCTGGGCGCCGCGCCGGAGACGGCCATCATCAAGGGGACGATCAGCGCCGTCTGGGGCATGTTCATCCACGCCAACATCAACGTGAAGCTCGGGCTGTTCCAGTATGTCGTCAACGGCCCCGAGATGCACCGCTGGCACCACGCGCGCGACCCCGAGGCGTACGACACCAACTTCGGGACCAAGTTCGCGCTGTGGGACTGGCTGTTCGGCACGGCGTTCTTCCCGGATCGGAAGACGCGCAAGGCCGTGGCCTACGGGCTCGAGGACGAGCACTTCCCGCTCGGC
>JANLSF010000247.1:0-2279 GCA_031362285.1 Gemmatimonadota bacterium
TGCCGGCCGCGGTGAGCAGCGACGACAGGCGGTGCTCGGCATAGTCGGCGCGCGTGAGCTTGAGGATCCCCTTGCGCACCGTCTTCGAGAGCCAGACGACGGCCTCGACCGTGCGGCTGTCCGTCCACTCCACCTCGTCCACCAACCAGGGGGTGGCCACCCGCGTGAGCTCGGCGGCCGCCGGCAGGTCGGCCCACACCGTGGTGGCGGGATGCCGCTGCAGGTAGGTGGCGGCCACATCCACGCTCACCGGCCCCTCGACGGCCCGCCGCAGGACGCGCGCCTTGTGCTCGCCGGTGGCGAGCAGGGCGATCTCGCGGGCCTCGAGGATCGTGGCGACCCCCATGGTGAGCGCCTCGCGGGGCACGTGGTCCTCGCCGAAGAAGTCCGCGGCGGCATCGCGGCGGGTCACCCCGTCGAGGGTGATGCGGCGGGTGCGGCTCGCGACGCCGGATCCGGGCTCGTTGAAGCCGATGTGCCCCGTCTTGCCGATGCCGAGGAGCTGGAAGTCGATGCCGCCGGCGGCGCGGATGGCGGCCTCGTACCGGGCGCACTCCTCGGCCACGCGCTCACCGGGCCAGGTGCCGTCCGGGATGTGGATATTGGCCCGCTCGATGTCCACATGATCGAACAGGTTCTCGTCCATGAAGCGGCGGTAGCTGTGGATCGAACTGGCCGGCATGGGCCAGTACTCGTCGAGGTTGAAGGTCACCACGCGGCGGAAGGAGAGCCCCTCCTCGCGGTGGAGGCGGATCAGCTCGCGATAGACCCCGATCGGCGTCGAGCCGGTGGCGAGCCCGAGCACCACGGGGCGCGCCGCGGTGGTGCGTTCGCGGATGAGCTCGGCCATGCGGGCGGCCACGGCGACCGCCAGGGCGCCGTGGTCGGCGAAGACGAGGGTGCGCAGCTTTTCATGCTGGCGGGCGGCGTCGGACGCGCTGAGCGGGGCAGGGAGCATCGACGGAAACCGGTTGTCGTGGGCCGGCGCACGGAGCTACCAGGTAATCTGCTCCAACGACATCCGTCGCGTGAGGTCGCGGAGCGCACTGACGCGCTGGACCGTGTAGGGGATCGTGTCGAGCCCCGAGGTGAACTTCTGGATGTACTGGTAGATGCCGATGATGGAGCCGGCCTGCAGGTTCTCGCTCGAGATGTCGGTGGTGGCGAGGAGCGACACGGTCACCACCACGAGGGCCAGGAGCTCCATGGCGCCGAAGTTCCACGCCTCCTGGTCGGAGAGGCGCACCTGCCAGCGGCGCAGGTTGCGGTAGTGATCGGCGATCCGCCCGCGGTCGCTGGAGGCGATGATGTCCACCTGCTGTTCCAGCTCGTCGTTCGCCCCGCGGGCGAGCTGCTCGGTGCGCTTGCCGTACAGGTAGCTCAGGCGCGACACGGGCACGAGGATGAGCAGGCAGATGACCACCACCGTGCGATCGTAGAACAGGAGCAGGATGAGCGATCCGAGCAGGTTGTACGCCGCCTCGACCACGAAGTTGAGGTCGAACTCGAGGAAGTCGATGAACTGCCGGGCGAGCTGCGAGTGGGCCGAGAGGCGCGAGACATCGGCGCTCGCGATCTCGCGGTCGAGCATCCGCGTGACCAGGTCCGTGTAGATGGCCGTGAACGACCGGGTATCGAAGAGGTGGCGGATGGTGCCCACCACGAGGTAGCTCGTGTGGAGGATCACCAACTCGACGAGGCCGGCGTAGTGGCCGTCGAGCAGGCCGTCCACGGCGCGGCCGAGGAACAGGGGGCGCAGCAGCGTCCCGAGCATCTCGAGTCCGAACAGCGAGTACGTGAAGAGCAGCCGAGTGCGATGCTGGGCGAAGACCCGACGGATCGGGGAGGACTCGCTCACCGCGGCCAGGTGGCGCCGGCGGTCCGCCGGGCGCGTTCGCGCACCGTCACGGAATTGCCCGGCATCCCGGACACCGTGCCGCGGCAGTTGGCCGCGCCGCAGTTGCACTGGAACGACGCCGCCGTTTCCGACAGGAACTCGGCGAAGTCCAGCGTCAGCTCCTGCCCCTTGGCGATGTCGCGCTTGGCGAGCAGGTCGAGGCCGAGGAACGTGGTGTTCGGGTCGCACGAGTGGTTCTGCGGCGCCCACTCCTCGGGATTGGCATCCCACAGGATGAACACCTCGTCCGAGATCGGATAGGCGTAGTGCTTGAACGTCTCCCGCTCGTCGGCCGTCCAGTTGGCCTCGACATGCGCCTTGGTGATCACCCGCTGGGCGCGGCCTTCCCCGCGGAAGACGGTCTCGCCGGCGGCGATGTCCC
>JANLSF010000328.1:0-8094 GCA_031362285.1 Gemmatimonadota bacterium
ACCCAGCCGACACCGGTTTCGGTCAGCATGTATTTCAGCGTCGGGAAGCGTTCGAAAACACCTGCCCACAGCAGCGCGGTGAACGGGCGCTGTGCCCACATGTCCACCTCGCTTATGAACATGGCGGTGGCACTGGCCACATCGCCGTAATCGGGCGACCAACCGGAGTGCGACTGCACCGGCATGCCGAGTTCCGCGCACACCGCCCACAGCGGCTCGTAACGCGGATGGTGATAGAACGGGTGCTCACCAGTGCTGGACGGCAGCAGCACGCCACCCCACAGCCCCATGGCGCTGGCAGCGCGCACTTCTTTTACCGTGGCGTCGATGTCCTCGACGTCGATCAGCGCGACACCGGCGTGGCGCTTCGGATTGGCTTTGCACAGATCGGCCAGCCAGCGGTTGTAGGCCTGGCAGCCGACGAAACTCAGCTCGGGCGTGACCTTGTAGCGGTACTGCATCAGGCCGGCGCCGAACGGCGCCATCTGCGGGAAGATCACCTCGCCGCAGATGCCGTCGGCATCCAGCTCCTTGATGCGCACACTGGCGTCGAACTCGCCGCGCCGCGGTGCAAACGGGCTGTTGGCATCCCCCAGCATGCGCACCAGATCCGCGTCGGCGATGCGGGTGTTGGGATCGGAGAATGCCTTCATGCGGCCGCCGCCTTCGCCCACCTGTTCGGCGTAGGCCTCAACCACCTCCTGGTCGAAGAACGTGCCGGCACGCGCATACATTTCACGCGCGTACGCAAGCCACCAGGTGTTGGCGGCCTCGTGGTATTGCTTCGGCATGTAGTCGTTATAGGTCGCCGGCAGCGCGCCGGCGTGGCAATCTGAGCTGATGATCATGACCTTGGACATGGCGTACTCCTGCTGCTCGTATCCGTCTGCCGGCCTGTCTCAACTGAGACCCATGTGCTGCAGCTCGATCGGGCATTGGCCACGCGCGAGCTTGGCAGCGCGTTCGCACAGCGTCGCCTCCATCGCTTCGCGCCCGACACGCTCACGTTGTCGAGCAGCGGCGAGCTGATGGCCTGCTGCGCGGCTTCCATCGCGCGATTGTCGCCGCGGCCGATGCCCGTGCCCATGAGGGCCGAGCCGCCGTTCTGCATGACCGTGCGCACGTCGGCGAAGTCCACGTTCACGAGACCGGTGACGCTGATGAGCGACGAGATGCCCTGCGTCGCGTGCAGCAGGACTTCGTCAGCCTTCTTGAGCGCGTCCTGGAACGGGATGCCCTTGCCGACCACGGCGAGCAGCCGCTCGTTCGGCACGACGATCATCGTGTCCACGTGCTTGCGCATCTCGGCGATGCCCGCCTCGGCCTGCCGCATCCGCTTGCGTCCCTCGAAGAGGAACGGGCGCGTGACGATGCCGACGGTGAGCGCGCCGGCCTCGCGGGCCAGTTCGCAGATCACCGGTGCCGAGCCGGTCCCCGTGCCGCCACCCATGCCGCAGGTGACGAACACGAGATCGGCGTTGCCGAGCACGCGCGCGACTTCATCGCGGTTCTCCTCGATGGCCTGGCGACCGATGTCCGGTCGCGCGCCGGCACCCAGTCCGCGCGTGAGCTTCTTGCCGATCTGGATCTTCACGTCGGCCTTCGAGGCGAGCAGCGCCTGCGCGTCGGTGTTCACCGAGATGAACTCGACGCCCTCCAGGTGCTCGTCGATCATGCGGTTCACGGCGTTGCCGCCGCCACCGCCGACGCCCACGACCTTCATGCGGGCGTTCTGTGTCGCGCTCTCCTCGAATTCGAAGATCATGGCGCTCGCGACTCCGTGTTACGTGAGGGTGACTGAAGGGGCACGCGACCGCAAACGCGGCCGGGTTATCAACATGGCCGTGAAACAGACCAAACAGACCGTCGGGCTGGGGAATATACCCGTTTCCTCGCTCGACACGACTGTGCTGATGACGAGCGACTGCCGAGGATGGCACGGCCTTGACTTAGCCCACTTATCCACACCGCTCGCCGGCGAAAGCATGTTATTGATGCCGTCCGGGCGTCACCCCTCACGTGCGACCGGGCCACGGGCCACCTTTCGTCGCTCAGTCGCTCCCACGGTCTCATCACCACGCCCATGCGCCGCCTCGCCGCCCTGTTGGTCGCCGTCCTCGCGTTCACACCAGACGCGCTGCATGCGCAGGATGCGCCGCTCGAGCGCGCCGTGCGCACCCCCGTGGTGGCCCCGGACGGACGCCTCGCGGTCGAGATCGACGGGGACGTGTGGATCCGCGCGGGCGCCGAGGCGAGCACGGCGTGGCACCGCATCACGCGTGGCGCCGCCTGGGACATGCAGCCAGCGTGGTCCCCAGACGGGCGCACGATCGTGTTCAGCTCCGATCGCGGCGGCCGCTGGCGCATTCATCAGGTGGCGGTGAACGACGGGGGCGCCGTGGGTGAACCGCAACCGCTCACGGCGGGCTCCGCCGACACCGACCCCACCGTCGGCAGCACGGGGCGCGTGTACTTCGTGCGGGGCAGACACGCGGCGCGCCGGATCTGGCTCCGCGAACCGGACGGCACCGAGCGACGCGTGACGACCGGCACCAATCCCGAGATCGCGCCAGCCCTCTCGCCCGATGGTACGCGCCTGGCCTATCTCGATCTCGTCGACGGCAGCGGGCGGCTCCGCCTGCGGACGCTCGCGACCAGCGCCGACCGCATGATCATCGGGGACCGCGACATCGACGACGTGGCCTGGGCGCCGGTCGGCGACCGTCTCGCCTTCAATGCGTCGGGCGCGCGCGGCGGCATCATGGTGGCCGGGGCTGACGGCCGCTTCGTGCAACCGGCGAGCGCCCTGCACGGCGACGTCGCCTGGACGCGCGATGCGCGCGCCCTCCTCATCGCCGAGCGCACCGGGGACGACCCCTCGTACAACGGCGATCCCGACCGGCTTGGGCTGCGGGTGAGTGAACGGCTGCTGTCGCGCGAACGGTTCGTGACCGTCGACGCGCCGCTTCCTCCGGATGCGTCGAGTTCGGCGGTGGCCGTCGCGGCCCCCGCCACCGAACGCATCGGTGAGGCGCGGAGCGCGCGGAATGGCGAGGCGCTCGACCGGGCGTGGGAGCGGACCTCGAAGCTCTACTACGCCGACGACGCGGCGCGGCGCGCGCAGTGGAGCACGGTGCGCGATCGCTGGCGCGCGCGGGCCCTCGCCGCCACAAGCGACACCGCGCTCGACGCCACGCTGCACGGCATGATCAAGGAACGACCGCCGCTCCGGCAGAACGCCTCGGGCCGCGCCGTGGTGTCGAGCGCGAGCCCCGTGGCCACGGCGGCCGGCCTCGAAATCCTCCGCGCCGGCGGCAACGTGGTCGACGCCGCCGTCGCCGTCTCCTTCGCGCTCGGCGTGGCCGAGCCCGATGCCAGTGGCGTCGCCGGCTACGGACAGATGCTCGTGCACCGGATGGGCGCGGCGCAGCCGCAGCTCATCGAGTTCATGGGGCGCGCGCCCGAGGAAGCGAGCCTCGCCAACGCCTCACCGCTGGAAAACGGGCGCTATCCCGACGATGGTCCCGTGCTGCCGATCGTGCCGGGGACCGTGGCCGGGATGCACAAGGCGTTCACGCGGTTCGGCTCGGGCAAGGTGACCTGGAAGGCGATCCTCGCGCCGGCCATTCGTGCCGCGCGCGATGGCTACCCGGTGAGTGATGGCCTGGCCACGACGCTGCGCGTGGAGCGCGACCACTTCGCGAAGTACGCGGGGAGCCGCGCGCTGTTCTTCCGCGATGGAGAACCGGTGGCGGCGGGCGATACGGTGCGCAACCCGGACCTCGCGTGGGTGCTCGAGCAGATCGCCGAGCGTGGCGCCGACGGCTTCTACAAGGGAGACGTGGCGCGCCGCATGGTGAGCGACCTGCGCGGCCAGGGCAATGTCATCTCGCTGCGCGACATGGCGCGCTACTACGCCGTGGAGCGCGAGCCGGTGAAGGGCACGTATCGAGGGTACACGCTCTTCTCGAGCGCGCCACCGGTCGCGGGCGGTGCCCAGATGGTGGCGCAACTCAACCTGCTCGAGCAGCAGGGGCCGTCGAGGCCGTACACCGATGACGCGGCCAGCGCCCACGCCTTCCTGAGCGCCTGGTTGCTCGCCCCGTCGTCACGCAACCGCATCGCCGACCCGGGGCTCTGGCCCGTCGACGTGGCCTCGATCATCGACAAGGACACCGCGCGGGCCCGGTGGAAGTGCTTCGATGCGGACAAGGCGCCGACGCCGCGACTGCTCAGCGGCCCCCTGCCCTGTGCGGGCAACACGCCCGCGGCCGCCGTCCCGCCGACGCCGATCCCGCCGGGCGATGGCGGTGGCATGGCCGCCCTGCCGGCCCGCGAAGGGTGCGATCCGGTGGAACACGCCCGCGAAGTCGCCGTCTGTCGCTCGCAGGGGACCACGTCGTTCGCCGTCGCCGACGCTGACGGCAACATGGTGGTGGTGACCCAAACCCTCGGCACGTGGGGCGGCACCTTCTATGTCACCCCGGGCCTGGGCTTCCTCTACAACGACAAGCTGACGTCGTTCGGGACCGACCCGAACGGGTACGGGGCCCGGCTCCCCAATGCGCGCCATGGCAGCATCATCACCCCCACGATCGTCTTTCGCGGCGATCCGCGGGGCGCCAAGCCGATCTTCGGCGTGGGCGCGGCGGGGAATGCGTGGATCACGAGCGCCGTGTATGCCGCGCTGGTGGGCCACCTCGACTGGGGGCTCGACGCGCAACGCGCCCTCGAGCTGCCCCGCTTCCTTCCCGGCGGCCGCAACGCCTTTGGCCCACCGGGTGCGACGGCCGCCTTCACCATCGAGTACGAAGATGGCTTCGCCCCCTCGGTGATCCGCGCCCTCGAAGCCAAGGGCTGGGAGATGCTCCCGATCTCGTTGCGCGGCGAGTTGCGCATGGGGTACGGCGCGGCGGTCTCGATCGATGGCCGGACAGCCACGGCCGGCGCCGATCCACGGCGCGCCGGGTCCGCCGGCGCGGTTCCCTAGCCGGGCAACCGGCTGGCCGACGCGGCCTGCTCCGAAAGCAGCTTGGTCGTGAACCGCTGCCCCTCCGAGACGCGCTCGATCTCGATCTGCATGGTATCGAGCTGCTGCTGCATGGCGTCGAGCTGCGCCGAGAGGCGCGCCGCGTCCCCCGAGCCCACCGCGGTCGCGTTGCCGCGCCGCGCCCCGAGGAACGACCGGAAGGTGACCATGAAGGTGCCGGCGAGAATGGCGACCACGGAAATGACGGCGACTTTTTCGTCCATGCGAGGCTCCAGACGTGGGACAGCAGCGGACCGCGATCCTCGCGCCGCTCAAACGGCCGGGGCCGACGGCCGGGGCTGCGACCAACCTACGCCCTCGCTGCAGGTGCGGTTTCGCGCCGGCGGGGTGCTGGCGCTGGTCTGGCAACGCTGGCTAGCCTTCGACCGATCATGACGATACCCCTGCCTCCCGATGCCACGATCGCCCCGTCCGCCCCGCACCCTCGGCGCCGCCTGTGGCGCCGCATCGCGCTCGGCACCGTCGCGTTCGTGCTCGGCTGGGGGGCCGTCATCGCCCTCTTCGGGCCCGGGTGGTTCAAGCGACGGGTCGAGGAGCGGATCACGCAGTACATCCACCGTCCCGCGCACCTGGGGCCCATCTCCGTCAACCCGTACACGCTCACCTTCCGCGTGGACTCGGTGCGCATCGACGACCGCGACGGCGGCCCGCTCGTGCAATGGGACCGGCTCGCCGTCACCTATCGCCTGCGGAGTTTCGTCCAGTCGGGCGAGGTGGTGTTCTCGGCCATCGAGTGGGTGCGCCCCTACGTGCGCATGCGCCTCTCGAGCGCCGGTGCGCTCAGCGTGCAGGACATCCTCGACTCGATCGCCGCCACGCCGTCGCGCCCGCTGCCGCCGCTCTCCGTGGGCCGCCTCAAGATCGACCAGCTGCGGCTCGAGTGGTACGACTCCGCCCGCACGCGCGCCTTCTACACGCAGTTGGGCCCGGCGTCAGTGGACCTGCGCGACTTCACCACGCGCCGCGACTCGCTCTCGCGCTACACCTTCGCGGGGCGCACCGAGGCCGACGAGCGCTTCTCGTGGAAGGGGACCCTTGGCGTCGCCCCGTTCGCCTCCGAGGGGGAGATCACCCTCGAGAACCTGCAGGTGGCAAAGTACGCGCCGTACTACGGCGATGCGCTGCGGGCCCGGGTCACGAGCGGCACGCTCGGGCTCGGCGCCCGGTACTCGGTACGCGCCGATCCGAAGCGGCGCGAAAGCAGGCTGATCGGCGGCACGCTCGACATCCGCAACCTGGCGCTCGCGCTCGACGGCGCCACGCCGGCGCGACTCGGCAGCTTGCACGTCGGCGGCCTCGACGCCGACGCCGTGACGCGCACCGCCACGCTCAAGGAACTCACGATCGGTGGCCTCGCGCTCGACCTCGTGCGCTCACCACGCGGCACGCTCAACCTCGCCGGACTCACGGGGAGCGCGCCGGCCCCGAGAGGCGCGACGCGCGCGATGCCGTCGACCACCACCGCGAAACGCCCGGCGCCGGGACGCGCGAACGGACCCACCGTGGCGGTCGCCGCGCCCGCGGACACGGCGGGCCCGTGGCGCTGGACCGTGCATCACCTCACGCTCGACAGCGCGCGCGTCTCGCTCCTGGATTCGGTGCCGTCGCTGGTCGGGAAGCTCAAGGCCCGCTACGTGGCGGCGCGCCTCGACACGCTCAGCTCGAATCCCGACGTCGTCTCCACCGCGCACGCGGAGTTCACGCTCGACGGCGGAGGCCGCCTCGTCGCGGACGCGGTGGGCCCGCTCGCCCGCCGCCGCGGCACGCTCGCGCTGCTGCTCGACTCGCTGCCGATGTTCCAGGCGGATCCGTGGATCGACGCCGCCGGGGGACGTCTCGCCCTCGTGTCCGGGCGGCTGCACCTCAACCTCAAGGTCGCATTCGACGCCACCAACCTCGCCGATCCCGCGGCGACGCTCACCGGCGGCCTGCGCGTGGACAACCTCGGCACGCGTGAACGCGCCGACGGGGAGCCCTTCCTCAGTTGGCGGTCGTTCCGGTTCGACGGGATCCAGTACGACACGAAGGCCGCGACGCTCGACATCGCCCAGGTCACGCTCGACCGCGCCGTCGTGCCGATCGTGATCGACTCGACCGGCGTCAGCAACATCACGCACCTGTTTCCGAAGCCGGCGAAGACGGCGGGCGATTCCGCGGGAGCGATCGTCGACTCCTCGACTGCCGTGGCGCCCGCGGCCGAGACCACGCGATCGTCGTCGAAGCTCAAGCGCATCACCGTCGGCAAGGTGGCCCTCACCAACGGGGCCATCAGCGTCACCGACGAGTCGGTCACGCCGATCATGCGCTTCACCATCGGACGCCTGGCGGGCACCACGGGCCGCTTCGACTCCGACGCCGTGGACCGGGGCGAGCTCGCCCTCTCGGCGATGCTCGACGACGTCGCGCCGTTGACCATCAAGGGGCAGCTCAACCCGCTGTCCGACGCGCAGGAGAGCATCGTCAACATCGAGGCCACCGGCGTGGACCTCCTGCCCTTCTCCGGTTACAGCAGCCGGTACCTCGGCTACCAGATCGCCAAGGGGAAGATGAAGACGAAGTTGTCGTGGAACCTGAAGCAGCGGCGGGTGAAGGCCGACAACGTGCTGACGATGGACGGCTTCACGTTCGGCGAGAAGACCAACCATCCGGAGGCGACGTCGCTGCCCGTCAAGTTCGGCTTTTCCCTGCTGCGCGACCGCTCGGGACAGATCGTGCTCGACGTCCCCGTGGAAGGGTCGCTCGACGACCCGGACTTCAGTTTCGGTCGCGTGATCGTGCGCGCGCTGCTCAACATCCTGCGCAACCTGGCCACGGCGCCGTTCAAGCTGCTCGGGTCGCTGTTCGGCGGGGGCGGCGCGGACCTGAGCGAGGCACCCTTCGAGCCGGGGGGGAGCACGCTCACCGTGGAGGCGACCACGCGCCTCGACGCGTTGGGCAAGTCGCTCGTCGAACGACCCGAGCTCAAGCTCGAGATCGAAGGCGCGGTGGACACGGTGGCCGATCGCGACGTGCTGCGCCGGCTCGCCCTCGACAAGCGGCTGCGG
>JANLSF010000249.1:0-4980 GCA_031362285.1 Gemmatimonadota bacterium
GCGACGGCGGCACGGCGAGGTACAGCAGGGCGTTCTCCCGACCGGGACCGCGCGCGAGCAGGTACGGCTCGTCCGGCGTGAGGTCGCGGCGGAGCGGATCGGCGATCTGGTAGGCCACGACCTCGACGTCCCAGCGCACGATCCGCCCGCGCGTACCGGTGGGGTCGGCGCGCAGGTCGGCGGCCGAGAGCGCGCTGTGCGCGGCGGAGTCGGCGGGAGCCACGTCGGCTTCCTTCACCCAGGCCTCGACGCGCACGCGCACCCAGCCGCGCTCCCGCGCGAGCGGGATGAGCATGGCGTCCTTGACGGCGGTGCCGAGGGGCGCTCCGCCATCGGGCGCGGTGCGCAGTTCCGCCGATCGGATCGCGACGAGCGCCCCCTCGGCGAGCGGCGCGGCGGGAGTGGCCGGAGCGGCCGAGAGCGGCGCGGCTGCCGTCGGCAGGGAAGCCGTTGCCGGAGCGCCAGGCTTCGTCGCGGGGGGCACGCTCGGCGTGGCAGCGGGAGTCGCGCCTGGCTTGGCAGAGGCGACCACGCCCGGCTTGGCTGCGGGAGCGGCGCTTGGCGTGAACGCGACATTGGCCAGCCACCCGCCGCGCCGGACCTTTACCCACTTGCCGCTCTTCACGACCACCGCGAGGCCGATGCCGGTCCGGACGCGGCCGACCGCCGAAGCGGCCTCCTCGGCGGAGACGCGCAGGATCGCACCGGCGGCGGCCGTCACGTGCACCTGATAGCGCCCCTTCCGGCCACCGAGTTGCGCCCCTTCCACGAACCCTTCAACGATCACGCGGGTATGTCCGGCGCGCCGCTCCTGTCGCGTCACGCTCGTGCCGGCGGCGAGGGTGGCGACGACCGGACCCGAGGGGGTGTCGCGCAGCTCCGCCTCACGCGCCACGGCCCGACCCTGCGCGAACAGCGGCGTGCTGACGCACGCCACGAGCGCGAAGGTCCGCCGTATCGCTTGGTGGCCCCGTCGGGGGCGGCTAGATTCCTGCGCTCGCATAGTGATCCCTGAAGGTAAGCCCTCCCCCAGCACGGAACCAGAATGGCAGCAGGCGACCGACGTCCGGTGGTGCTGGTGGTGCTGGACGGGTGGGGCTACCGCAAGGAACGCGAAGGCAATGCGATCGCCCTGGCGTCCGTGCCAACGTGGGACCGGCTCTGGGCCAAGGCACCGCGCACGCTGCTCAAGGCATCGGGCCTCGCGGTGGGACTGCCCGAGGGACAGATGGGCAACAGCGAGGTCGGCCACTTGAACCTCGGGGCCGGGCGCGTGGTGATGCAGGACCTCGTCCGGATCAGCGAGTCGATCCGCGATCGCACGTTCTTCCGCAACGAGGCGCTGCTCGGCGCCTGCGACGCCGTCAAGCGCACGGGGGGCACGCTGCACCTGGCGGGGCTCCTCGGCAACGGCGGCGTGCACGCCACCGATGCCCACGCCGTCGCGGTGATCGAGTTGGCGCGCGCACGAGGCGTCGAGCGGATCGCCCTGCACCTCTTCCTCGATGGGCGCGACACGCTCCCGCGCTCGGCCGCCGGGTTCCTGCAGGACTTCCTGCGCCGCGTCGATGGCCGCGCCGAGGTCGCCAGCGTGAGCGGCCGCTACTACGCGATGGACCGCGACCAGCGCTGGGCGCGCGCCGAACTGGCGTACCGGGCGATGGTGGATGGCACGGGACCCGCGGCGACGGACGCCCTGGCGTCGATCACGGCGAACTACGCCGCCGACGTGACCGACGAGTTCCAGCTGCCCGTCACGATCGTGCGGAACGGCGCGCCGGTGGCGCCGATGCGCGACGGCGACCAACTCGTCTGCTTCAACTATCGCAGCGACCGCATGCGGCAACTGGTGCGCATCCTGACGCAGCCCGGCTTCGACGGCTTCGCGACGGGGACGCGCCCGACGGTGGGCGTCACCTGCATGACGCAGTACGACGCGACGTTCGGACTGCCCGTCGCCTTCCCGCCGTTCTCCATGGCGCGGATCATGGCCGACGTGGTGAGCGACGCCGGCAAGACGATGTTCCGCACGGCCGAGACGGAGAAGTACCCGCACGTGACGTACTTCTTCAATGGCGGCGAGGAGCAGCCATTCAAGGGTGAGGAGCGCGAATTGGTGGCGAGCCAGAAGGTGGCGACGTACGACCTGATGCCCGAGATGAGCGCCGCCGGAGTGGCCGACGTGCTCTGCAAGGCGATCACGGGGCGCCATCACGACTTCGTCCTCTGCAACCTCGCGAACGGCGACATGGTGGGGCACTCGGGCTCGCTCCCGGCGACGATCAAGGCCGTGGAGACGGTGGACGCCTGCCTCGCGCGGATCATCGCCAGCGCCGAGGCGGCCAACGCCCGGCTGCTCGTGACGGCCGACCACGGGAACTGCGAACTGATGATCGATCCGGCAAGCGGTGGTCCGCACACCGCCCACACGACGAATCCGGTTCCCTTCCTGCTCATCGACCCCGATTCGGCGTCCCCGCTCCGCGACGGGGGTGCCCTGTGCGACATTGGTCCCACGGTCCTGAGCCTGCTCGGACTCGAACAGCCCGCCGAGATGACCGGCACCAACCTGCGCCTCCTGGAGTCGATCCGCTGATGTCCCGCTCCCTTCTCCGCGCGTTGGCGCGGACGCTCGCGCTCGCCGCCGGCGCCGCGCTGCCCCTCTCCGCCCAGCTCGGGACGATTCCGGAGAAGAGCCCCTTCCGCGACGTGGAATACAACCACGAGTGGACCTTCTTCACGGGCTACCTGACGGGCGGCGCCGACCCCGCCGGCGTCGCGCCCGGCGGCGGCCCGTTGCTCGGCATCCGGTACGACTACCACTTCTCGGGGCCGATGTTCGGGTACGTGCGCGTGGCCAGCGTGGCCAGCAAGCGGACCGCGCTCAACTCGGGCAAGCCGTCGAGCACGCGCACGCTCGGGCAGTTCAACTGGCCGATGACCTTCCTCGACCTGGGCCTCGAGACGAGCCTCTCGGGGCAGAAGGCGTGGCACGGGATCATGCCGGTGGCCTCGTTCGGATTGGGCCTGTACTCGGACCTGGTCTCCGGCGCCGACGTCGGCGGGTTCGAGCTGGGGACCGGCTTCATGTTCTCGTTCGGCGGCGGGATCCGCTACGCGCCGGCGCGCCGCTGGCAGCTCCGCGCCGAGGTGTACAACTACCTGTATGGCGTCAACTATCCCGGGAGCTACTTCAACGCCCCCTCGGGAGGTTCGACGGCGATCCTGCCCGCGTCCGCCTCGGCGTCGCAGTATCGCAGCAACTGGTCCATCCAGATCGGCGCCGCCTACACGTTCCTCCGCTAGGACGATGCCGGTCACGCTCACGCGCCGGATCACCTTCAGCGCCGCGCACCGCTACCGGCGTCCGGAGTGGAGCGAGGCACAGAACCGGGCCACCTTCGGCGCCTGCGCCAATCCGCACTCGCATGGGCACACGTACCGGTGCGACGTGACGGTGGGCGGCGACGTGGATCCGCTCACGGGAATGCTGCTCGACCTGGGCCGCCTCGACGAGGCGCTCTCCACCGAGGTGCGGGCGCGGTTCGACCACCGCAACATCAACGATGAAGTGCCCGAGTTTGCCGACGGCCGGATGATCCCCACGGGGGAAAACCTCGCGCGGTTCATCCTCGAGCGGGTGCAGGCAGCCCTGGGGTCGGCGGCGCGCGTCACCACGGTGACGGTGGCCGAGGACGACACGCTCTGGTCCACCTGCCACGCGGAGTGAGCGGTGCGCGCCATGACGCCGAGCATCGGGGCGATTCTCGCCGGCGGTGACGGCACGCGGATGGGCGGCCTCGCGAAGGGGCTGCTCGAGGTGCGCGAGCGGCGCACGGTGGAGTGGGTGGCCGACGCCGTCGCCCCGCTCGTCGAGGACCTCGTGCTTGTCGGGGGCTCCAAGGTGCTCGCCACCGGACTCGGCGCCCGCGGCATCGACGACCTGCGGCCGGGTCTCGGCGCCATCGGTGGCATCCATGCCGCCTTCGAACTGGCAGGCGAGCGCGGCTGCTTCGTGGTGGCCTGGGACCTGCCGTTCGTGAACACGGCGCTGTTGTGGGCGTTGCGCGAGCGGGCGATCGAGCAGGACGCCGATGCCGGACTGGCCGAACGTCCGGGGTCGCGCTGGGGGGTGGAGCCGCTCTGCGGCTGGTATGACGCCTCCCGCTGCCGCGCCGCCCTCGCACAATCGCTGGCGTCTGGCGACAGCCGGGCCGGCGCCTGGCTGTCCAGCGTGCGCGTGGCGCGCTTGAGCGCCTCGGAGATCGCGCCGTTCGGGAACCCCGCGCACCTGCTGCTCGATCTCGACACGCCGCAGGACTACGAGGCGGCACGCGCCGTGGCGCAGGCGATGCGATGACGCACGAGTCGGCGCGACGCATTCGCCTGGCGCTTGTTCCCGCCGTGATCCTGGCGTGCACCGCCTCGGCGCAGGGCACGGCGAGCACGGCGGCCCCGGGCGCGGCCGCGGCGGCGAGCGCGTTTCGCCTCGGCATCGACTCACTGCTCGACGACCCGGCGTTCGCCAACGCGCACTGGGGGGTGCTGATCGTCGACCCGGCACGCGGGGACACGCTGTACTCGCGGAACGCGGGCAAGCTGTTCATGCCGGCCTCGAACCAGAAGCTGATCACGGGCGCTGTCGCATTGGCGCAGCTCGGGCCGGGTTACCGGTGGACGACGGTGTTGGCGGCGCGCGGCCGCGTGTCGCGCGGCGTGCTCACGGGCGACCTGCTGGTGATCGGCGACGGCGACCCGACGATGAGCGACGCGATGCGCGGCGACGTGCGCGTCGCGTTCGACACGCTGGCGCGCTCGCTCCGCGCCGCGGGGGTGCGGCGCATCACGGGACGGCTGGTCCACGCCGGGGACGCGCTCCCGGGCGACACGTACGGCTTCGGCTGGGCCCACGACGACTTCGACGAGCCGTACAGCGCCCCCGTCGACGAGCTGTTCGTGAACGAGGGCATCGCGCGGGTG
>JANLSF010000342.1:0-2064 GCA_031362285.1 Gemmatimonadota bacterium
TTGTTGTCCGGCAATCCAGTGTATGTCATTGCTGATTATGAATATCAACCTCCGGAAGAATTTGGCGAAACCTGGAGCGGCACCGTTGACAGCCGTACCAACGGGACGACATCCGGTTGGAAAGATAGCGGGCGCGGGTTACACTCCGCGCGTGCTCCCCACCCCGTGCTGGATCGTTTCGGACACCCACCTCGGGGCGACGCCCCCCGAGGTCGAGCGCGAACTCCTCGGCCTGCTCCGATCCGCACGGGCGAACGCGAAGTCGCTGATCCTCAACGGCGACGTGTTCGATTTCTGGTACGAGTGGCGGATGGTGATGCCCCGACACGGCTACCGGGTCGTGGCGGCGCTGGCCGACTTGGCCGAGTCGGGAATGCCGGTGGTGTGGACGGGGGGCAACCACGACGCGTGGGGCGGCGAGATGCTGCGGCGCGACGTCGGGGTGGACTTCCGGCTGACACCGTGGCGCGGCACGATCGGGCGCTGGAACGCGCACATCGAGCACGGTGACGGCCTGCGCGAAGTCGAGGATCGCGCGTATCGTCGCTTCCGGTCGGTCCTGCGCGCCCGGTGGGCGATGACCGCCTTCCGATGGCTCCACCCCGACTTCGCGTCACGCCTGGCGCTCGGCACCTCGAAGGAGAGCCGGGCCCGCAGCGGTGTGCCCACGGGTAGTGGGCTCGAGCGGGTGGCCATGGAACGGTTGGCCACCGATCCCGGCGTCGACCTGGTGGCGTTCGGTCACACGCACGTGCGCCGCCTGGTGCGCGCGAGCGGTGGCGGCGTCTACGTGAATCCCGGCGGCTGGGATCAGGGTGGCGCGTTCGTTCGCGTGCTCGACGAGCGGGTGGAACTGCGCGAGTGGACCGGCTCAGGCGAGGGCGAGTGTCTCGACGCCCTCGAGCGGCTCCCCCAGGAAGCGGACCGCCTGCGGTAGGAACGCCGCCGGCGCGTCGGTGACGACGACGCGCAGGCTCCCCCGACCGCCCGCAGGCGCCCGCAGCCCGAGCGCATCGAGCACCCGCGACGTCTCGCGCGCCGTTTCCTCGGCGCTATCGATGAGCGCGACACCCGGCCCGAGCACGCGGGCAATGACGGGCTTGAGCAGCGGATAGTGCGTGCAGCCGAGGACGACCGCGTCCACGGCATCGTCGCGCAGGGGCTGCAGGTAGCGCGCCGCCACCTGTTCGGTGATCGGCCCGTCGAGCCATCCCTCCTCGACCAGGGGGACGAACATCGGGCAGGCGCGCGCGGTGACGGTGACCGTTGGCGCGAGGGCGCGGATGGCCCGCTCGTACGCCCCCGAGGCAATCGTGCCCGCGGTGCCGATGACGCCGATGTGACCGGCATGGTCGGCCTGCACGGCCGCACGGGCGCCGGGCGCGATGACGCCGATGACCGGCATCGCCATGGCATCCTGCAGCGACTCGAGCGCATGCGCGGTGGCGGTGTTGCAGGCGACGACGATGGCCTTGACCCCCTGCCCCGCGAGCCAGTCGGCGATCTCGCGCGCGTAGCGGCGCACGGTATCCGGACTCTTCGGGCCGTAGGGGACGCGCGCCGTGTCGCCCACGTAGATGATCGCCTCGTGCGGCAGGTGCGCGCGCAGGGCGTGGACGACGGTGAGGCCACCGACGCCGGAATCGAAGACGCCGATGGGCGCCTGGTTCATGCCGCGACGCGTGGGCGCATCACCAGCGCCAGCGCAGGGCGGCCTGCACCATGGGGCCGCCGGGGAGCCACCGCACGGCGACGTTGGCCGGCAGGTCCCACAACTGCGCGGCGACGAAGGCGTCGGCGCCGGAGAAGAGGTGGTTGAACAGGAGCAGCGCCACCCAGTCTTCGGCGTTGGCGCGGCGGGCGACGCGCAGCGTTCCGCCAAAGCGATTGAACGCGTACTCGTTCACCACCGGACGCCCGAGCGAGTCGAGGATGGCGACGCCGCCGGCATCGACCTTGTACGTGAGCGGGATGCTGTCATTCATGAAGCGCTGCGCCTCGCGCTCATCGAACCAGGTCTTGTTGAGCATCGCGATCGAGACGAGTTCGAGCGTGCCGTAGAGG
>JANLSF010000412.1:0-3843 GCA_031362285.1 Gemmatimonadota bacterium
CGAGGCCGTAGATCGCGCTCACGGTGGCGACGATGATGACGTCGTCGCGCTCCATCAGCGACGAGGTGGCGCGCAGGCGCAACCGGTCGATGTCCTCGTTGATCGACGCGTCCTTCTCGATGTACGTGTCGCTCGAGGGGACGTACGCCTCCGGCTGGTAGTAGTCGTAGTACGAGATGAAGTACTCGACCGCGTTGGTCGGGAAGAACGACTTCAGCTCGCCATACAGCTGCGCGGCCAGCGTCTTGTTGTGCGAGAGGACCAGCGTCGGCTTGCCCCACGCCTGGATGACGTTGGCCATCGTCATCGTCTTCCCCGACCCGGTCACGCCGAGCAAGGTCTGGAACCGGTCACCGCGCTCCAGCCCCGCCACGAGTTCGGCGATCGCCTTCGGCTGGTCGCCGGCCGGCTGGAAGGGAGACTCGAGGACGAAGGCAGCGCGCGGGGGCATGGCCGCAATATACCCCTGCCGGGTTTTGTTCGGGAACCCCGTGCCTGGTGGCGCGGCCCTCCCCGTGGCCGGCCAGCGACCGTCAGTCCACCCGGGTCCAGAACACCACGGCACCGCACCCCGTCTGCTGCGAAAACTGCGGCGGTGTCTGGGCCGCCGACGGGTAGACCTCGACGGCCTTCACCCACTCCGGCGGCATGTTGCGGCTGACATCGAAGTCCCGACCCACCGGCACGCCGTCCAGGTAGATGACCATGCACTTCTGCCCGCGGCCGTAGATGCGGGTCGTGACCCCCCCATCGTTCGAGACCGTGATGTTCGGCAGTCCGCGGAACAGGTCGGTGGTCGACACGAGGGCCCGCCTGGAGAGCGCCTCCGGATCGAAGAAGATCCCCGCCAGTGCCTGCCGCTGTCGATCGTAGAAGCCGGTGCGCGCGAGCGCCGGGGACACGCGCTTGCCCTCCACGACCACCGGCTTCAAGTCGACCGACGCCGGGAGCAGCTTGAGGCTCACGTTCACCGTGCTCGCGGCGGGCATCTCGATCTCGAACGCGAGCGGTTGGTAGCCGATGCGCCGGATCAGGAAGCCGTTGGGGCCGGGCCTGAGCCGCCCCAGCCGGAAGCTCCCGTCCTGCTGCGCGATCGTCGTCTGCCCGCTGTCGGCCACGATCGTCGCGTACGGCACCGGTCGCCCGGCGCTGTCGGTCACCGCGCCAGCCAGGATCGCCATCTGATCCGCCCGGATCGACGGCGCGGCGCTCGTGTCGCGTCGCACCATGGTGCCGATCGGGGCGCCCGCCCGCTGCGCTCCGAGGGCCGACCCGACCAGGCCGACAGCCAGAGAGGCGGCGAGCATGCGCGTGCGCATCACTCTTCCCCCGACAGCCGCTCGCGCCTGGCCACCGTGGCAATCCCCTTCACGCGCCGCATGGCCTTCATGATCTTCTCGAGGTGGTTCAGGTTTTCGACGTCGACGATCACGGCGCCCGTCGCGCGACCGTCCGTGGCCTTCAACTCCATCGCCTTGATGTCGGTGCCGGTGCTGGTGACGGCCGTCGCGACATCGGCATAGAGGCCGCGCCGGTCGGTGCCATCGAGCGCGAGGCGCACGACGAAGCGCTCGCCGTCGGCCACCTGCCAGTCGATGTCGACGCGCCGCTCCGGCTCCTGTCCCAGCACGAGGAGGTTCGGGCAGTCCTCGCGGTGAATGCTCACGCCTCGCCCGCGCGTCACGTAGCCCACCACGGGGTCGCCCGGCACGGGCTGGCAACACTGCGCGTACCGGACCATCAGGCCGTCCACCCCCTGGATGCGGATGCCCTTGGAGGTGCCGCGCATCCGGTCCACGAGCCGCTCGATCACGCTCGGACGCTGCGGCGTCGCCGGCAGTTCCTCGATCTGCGGGAAGATCGTCTTGAGCGCCGCCGTGGCGCTCACGTCACCCTGCCCGAGCGACGCGAAGAGGTGCGTGATGTCCTTGAGCCCGAGGGCGCGCGCGGCACGCAGCAGGTCGGCGTCGGCCACCTTGCCCAGCCGGCGCTTGCGAATGTCCCGCTCGAGGATCTCGCGGCCGAGCTTGGCCGACGTCTGGTGCTCCTCATGGCGCAGCCACTGGCGGATCTTGTGACGCGCGCGCCCGGTCCGCACGTGGGCCAGCCAGTCGCGGCTGGGCTTGGCCAGCGCCGACGTCAGGATCTCGATCGTCTCGGAGTTCTTGAGCTCGCGCGAGAGCGGCACGATCTTGCCGTTGACCTTCGCCCCCATGCACCGCTGGCCCACCTCGGTGTGCACGGCGTAGGCGAAGTCCAGCGGCGTCGCGCCCCGCGGCAACTGGATGACGTCGCCCGTCGGCGTGAACACGAAGATCTCGTCCTGGTACAGGTCGAGCTTGAGGAACTCGAGGAACTCGTCGGGCGTCTTGGCGTCGAGTTGCAACTCGAGCACCTGGCGGAACCAGTGGAGCGCGCGGTCGAGCTCGTCGGCCGAGGCCGCCGTCTCCTCCTTGTAGCGCCAGTGCGCCGCGATGCCGTAGTCGGCCGTGCGGTGCATCTCGAGCGTGCGGATCTGGACCTCGAACAGCTGGCGGCCGGGCCCGAAGATCGTCGTGTGCAACGACTGGTACCCGTTCGACTTCGGCTGCGCGATGTAGTCCTTGATCCGCTCCTGCACGGGGGTCCACCCGTCGTGGATCACGCCCAGGGCGTGGTAGCACTCTGGCACGGTGTCGACGAGCACGCGCACCGCCAGCAGGTCGTAGATCTCGTCGTACGGCTTCTCGCGCTGCACCATCTTCTTGTGGATCGACCAGAGGTGCTTGGGTCGCCCCGAGAGGTCGTGCACGGTGATGCGGGCCTGCTTGAACTCCTCGGCCAGCGGCCCCACCAGCTGGGAGATGAGGGTCTCCCGTTCGCCGCGCCGCTGTTGCACGAGCTTGGCCAGCGACTTGTACTCCTCCGGCTCGAGGTGCTTGAAGGCGAGGTCCTCGAGTTCCCACCGCATCTTCGCCATGCCGAAGCGGTGCGCGAGCGGTGCGTAGAGGTCGCGCGTCTCCTGCGCGATCTGGCGGCGCTTCTCGGGCGGCATCCACTCCAGCGTGCGCATGTTGTGCAGCCGGTCGGCCAGCTTGATCAGGATGACGCGCGCGTCCTTCGCGATCGACAGCAGCAGCTTGCGGTAGTTCTCGACCTGTCGCTCCTGCGCCGACGTCAGCGTCAGGACGCCGATCTTGGTGACGCCATCCACGATGGCCGCCACTTCCTTCCCGAACGCCGCCTCGATGTCGGCCACCGTGATCGCGGTGTCCTCCACCACGTCGTGCATCAGCCCGCTCGCCACCGTGACGGTGTCGAGGCCGAGTTCCGCGAGGATCTTTGCCACCTCGATGCAGTGCGTCACGTACGGCTCGCCGGAGCGTCGCACCTGGCCGGTGTGCGCCTTCTCGGAGTAGTGGTACGCGCGGGCGAGCAAGTCGAGGTCGAGGCGGTCCCCCGAGCCCTCGGCCAGCTCCCATCCGGGAATGACGTCGCGCAGCGCCGTCACCGTCACAGCAACCCCGACTCGCTGAAGCTGACGTAGCGGCCGCGGCCGATGATCACGTGGTCGAGCACGGGAATGCCGAGCAGTTGCCCCGCTCCCGCCAGCTGCGCCGTCACGAGACGATCCTCGGTCGACGGCGTCGGGTCGCCGGAGGGGTGGTTGTGCACGAGCACGATGCCGGCGGCGCGCTCGGCGACGGCCGCGCGAAAGACCTCCCGGGGATGCACGAGGGACGTGTTGAGCAGTCCCCGCGTGACCAGGATGTCGCGTTCCAGCCGGTGTTGCACATCAAGCACGCCCACGTGGAACTCCTCGACTGCGAGATCTTCGAGCCGCGGGGCGAACGCCGCCACGAC
>JANLSF010000415.1:0-1948 GCA_031362285.1 Gemmatimonadota bacterium
ACTGCTGCATCCGCTGCGCAACCGGTCGTTCTGGGCATTCGCCAACCTCAAGTTGCTTCGCCTGCTCCTGCCGCACATGCTCATCATCGCGTTCGTCGCCAGTCTGTTCCTGCCACCCGGCCTCCGCGCGCTGGTGCTGACGGCGCAGGCGCTGTTCTACGGCCTGGCGCTCGGCGACGGCCTGTTGCCCGAGCGCAGTGCGCTCAAGCGGCTGACCGCCCCGATCGCGGCCTTCGTCACGCTGGTCTGGGCGGCATTCTGTGCGCAGGCCATCTTCTTCCGCGATCCGGCAACGCTCTGGAAGCCCACCGTGGTGGGTGGCGTCGCGACAGGGCGCGCCAAGTGATCGGCAAGCTCAAGGGTCGCAGCGCGCGCGAGCTGCGTGATCGCTTCGTGCAGTTCGCCTGGAACGAGGCCGACCGGGTGGGGCTCACCCCTGTCCGGTTCAGCAGCATGCCGCCGGCGTCGCTGCCCGACACGCCGTGGCCCGCGCCCCATGCCGCTGCCATCACGGAGCGACTCAGCCGCCACGAGCGCGAGGCGATCATCGCCCGCGCCGACCGCATCGTCGGTGGCACCTTCGACGTGCTCGGGTTGAAGGGGCAGTCGTACGGCTCGCCGGTGAACTGGCAGCGCGATCCGCTCAGTGGGCGCACGGCACCGCTGGTGCATTTCACCCGCGTGCCCTACCTGGACTACGACGCGGTGGGTGACCACAAGCTGACGTGGGAGGTGAACCGCCATCAGTGGTTCGGCCAGCTCGCGCAGGCCTGGCTGCTGACGAACGACGAGCGGTATGGAACGACCGCGGCACGGCTGCTGGACGAGTGGCTCACGGCCAATCCGCCAAAGGTGGGCATCAACTGGTGCAGCGCGCTCGAGCTCGCGTTCCGGATGCAGTCGTGGATTCACGGGCTGCGCTTGTTCGGGGCCGCGGCCGCCATCACGCCGGCGCTCCGCACCCGGCTGGTCGCCTCTGCGGAAGTGCACGCCCTGCACGTGGAGCGGAACCTGTCGACCTGGTTCAGCCCCAACACCCACATCACCGGTGAGGCGCTGGCGCTCCTCAGCGTCGGCATCGCGTGGCCGGGACTGCGGCACGCCGCCCGGTGGCGCGCCACGGGCTGGCGGATTCTCTGTGAGACGCTGCCGGGCCAGATCCGCCCCGACGGCGTGTACTTCGAGCATGCGGCGTGGTATCAGGCCTACACGGTCGATTTCTGTGCGCTGGCGATCGTCGCCGCACGCCATGCCGGCTTCGCCGTCCCCGAGTCGCTCATGGCATGCCTGCGTCGCGGCGCGATCGGCCTGCGCGACGTGACGCGTCCCGACGGCACCATCGCCCGCCTTGGTGACGATGACGGCGGCGTGACGTTCCCGTTCCGCCTCTCGGAATTCGGGGAGCTGAGCGACTCACTCTGGCGCGCGGCCGCGGTGCTCGACGACCCGTCGGTGCTGCCACCCCACTCCACCGGCTGCACGACGCTGCTCTGGCTCGAGGGGGCGGCAACCTACGACGCGCTCGTGACTCGCCACGTCGCAGTGCCGTCCCGATCCGTGGCACACCGCGATGGCGGCTGGGTGGTGCTGCGCGAGAGCACCAGCGGGCCGGACGCGCGGCCGAGCGAACACTGCCTGATCGTCGACACGAGGACCATCTAACGAGGCTGTAGGAAAAGTCCTTGGCCTATCATCGCGCTATGGCACGCCTGATGCAAGGAAGGTCGGGAGACTGGTCGCGTCGGCCGCCCCGCCACCCTCCTCCTGCCCCCCGCGCGCATGGCCCGCTACAAGTACATCGATACCAACCCGCGCTTCCTGCCCGTGGATCTGGCCCGCCAGCTGCTGCCAGGCACGTTCGAGCATGCGCTCAACCACCTGCTCGATCACGCCATCGATCTGTCCCCGTTCGACGCCCGCTTCCGGAACGACGCAACGGGCGCCACGG
>JANLSF010000444.1:0-1502 GCA_031362285.1 Gemmatimonadota bacterium
GCCTGGAGAAGGATCCGAAACGGCGGCTGAGCTCAATTGGCGACGCGCGGCTGGAGCTTGAAGAACAGGATCCGGTCGCTGCCGCGTCGACCGGTGCAGTCGCACCCGTGCGTTCCGCGCGAGCCGCGCTCGCGGCATGGCTGCTGCCAATGGCCGCCGGCATTGCCCTTGCGGCGCTCGCGGCGTTCGCGATGTGGCCGCGGGCCGCGGGCGATGTCGGCGCCGGGAGCGCGCTCGCCCGCCTGTCCATTCTGGCGCCGCCCGGCGAGTCGCTGTACCCGGATTCAGCCAGTGTGGTGATCTCGCCCGATGGCACGATGGTCGCGTTTGTCATCGGCGCCGTCAGCCGATCGGAAGGGGAACTCTGGGTGCGATCCCTTGCCTCGATGACCGCGCAGCGGCTCGATGGCGAGGCCGGTCTGGCGCTCCCGTTCTGGTCTCCCGACAGCACGCGCATCGCGTATTTCACGAATACGAAGCTCAAGACCATTGCCGCAACCGGGGGGCGCCCAGAGGTGCTCGCCGACACGCCCGGCGCGCGCGGCGGCATCTGGGCGCCGTCGAACACGATCGTGTTTGCGCCGGATGCCGGCGGCCCGCTGATGAAGATCTCGGCCACCGGCGGTACGCCGGTGCCCGCCACCACCATCGACCCCGCCCGCAAGGAGTACGGCCACCGCTTTCCCGCGCTCCTCCCCGACGGCGCTCACTTCCTGTACGCGAGCCTGCCAGGCCGCGACGGCCGGTTCGAAATTTTTGCCGGATCGCTCACGGACGACTCGCGCGTCCTGGTGGGCGCGATGGAGGCCGCGCCCGTGTATGCCGAACCGGGGTGGCTGCTGTATGCGCGGCAGGGCGTGCTCAATGCGCTGCCGTTTGACGCGCGTGCGCTGAAGGTCACCGGAGAACCTCTCAGGCTCGGAGACGAGCCCGCGGCGATTCTGGACCCGGCGACTTCGTTCACGGCCGGCCGCTCGGTGTCCGTGTCGGCAACCGGCGCGATGGCGTATTACTCCACACCGTCCATCAACACAGTGGCGACGTGGTACGACGCGAGCGGCGCGCCCACGGGTCTGCTGAACGTGCCGCCCGGTCACTACGAGGCCCTGGCGATTTCGCCCGATGGCCGTCAGGCCGTCTTTGTACGGTCCGTGTCGCCGTCCGAGTCGTCGTTATGGCTCGTCGATCTGGCCCGTGGCGGCGCGTCGCGATTGTCGACGGGCGCCGGCAGGAACGACGGGCCGGTCTGGTCGCCCGATGGCTCCCGAGTGGTCTGGGCCTCCGATCGCACAGGTCCGCAGAACATCTACATTAAGAACCTGAACGATGCCGCGCCCGAGCAGTTGCTGTGGGGATCGGATCTACCGTTCAAGGGGCCCGTGGCCTGGTCGCCCGACGGGTCGAAGCTCCTTCTGGTTCAGCTCGATCCGGAGACCGCGCAGAACATCTCCGTACTCGACGCGTCCGGCAGAACGCCGCCGACGCCATTCGTGACCGGGCCG
>JANLSF010000268.1:0-3796 GCA_031362285.1 Gemmatimonadota bacterium
GGGATCCCCAGCACCTGCGGGGCCGTCTGCAGCAACCCGTGCACCGCGGGGTCGGAGCTCTTGAGCACCTGCCAGTAGCCGTGCACCAGCCAGTCGGGGATGAGCACGCCGAACCCCGACAGCAACGACGTGAAGTAGCCGCTCCAGGCGATCGCCACCGCCACGTTGCCCACCGCATACTCGAGGATGAGCGCCCACCCGATGATCCAGGCGAGCAGCTCCCCGAGCGTGGCGTACGAATACGCGTACGCCGAGCCGGCCGTGGGGATCATGGCCGACAGCTCGGCGTAGCAGAGCGCGGCCATGCCGCAGACGCCCCCCAGCAACAGGAAGCTGATGACGAGCGCCGGCCCGGCGCCGTACCGGACGATGGTGCCGTCCGCCGCCACCTCCCCCGCGGCCGCGGTTCCGAGGGAGGCGAAGATGCCGGCGCCGATCACGGCGCCGATCGAGAGCATCACCAGGTCACCGGCACCCAGCGACCGCTTGAGCTGCCCCTCCCCTTCGGGGAGCATCTCGGAAATCGGCTTGCGAGCAAAGAGCTGCATGCGGGGCCGCCGGAACCGGTGAGGTGGACTGCGCGCGGAGTGCTAGATGAACAGCGGGGCGAGCACCAGCGTGATGGTGGAGAGCAGCTTGATGAGCACGTGGAGCGACGGGCCCGCCGTGTCCTTGAACGGGTCGCCGACGGTGTCACCGACCACCGCCGCCTTGTGCGCGTCGGACTTCTTGCCGCCGTACACCCCGGTCTCGATGTACTTCTTGGCATTGTCCCATGCGCCGCCGCCGTTGTTCAGGAAGCCGGCCATGACGATGCCGGTGACGGTGGCGATCATGAGGAAACCGGCCACGGCCTCGGCCCCGAGCCGCTCCCCGGGCGCGCCGAGGGACTTGAACACCAGGCCCACGACGATCGGGAACGCGACCACGAGCGCGCCCGGGAACACCATGGCGCGAAGGGCGCCCTGCGTCACGATGTCGACGCACTGGCCGTAATCCGGCTTCTCGGTGCCGTCCATGATGCCCGGCTTTTCCCTGAACTGCCGGCGCACTTCGGCAATCACGCTCTGCGCGGCCTTGGAGACGGCCGTGAGGGCCAGCGACGAGAACCAGAAGACCAGCATCGCGCCAAGGAGCGCGGCGACGAAGATCTGCGGCTTCGACAGGTCCACCGTGAGCGGCGACCCGGTGTAGTTCTTCACCTCGTCGAGGTAGGCCGAGAAGAGCAGGAAGGCGGCGAGTGCCGCCGACCCGATGGCGTACCCCTTGGTCAGCGCCTTGGTCGTGTTGCCCACGGCGTCGAGGCGGTCGGTCTTGTCGCGGATCGACTCCGGCTGCTTCGACTTCTCGACGATGCCACCGGCGTTGTCGGTGATCGGGCCGAAGACGTCCATGGCGAGGATGTAGCCGGCGGTGCCCAGCATGCCCATGGTGGCCACGGCGGTGCCGTACAGCCCGCCGTTGGGCTTGCCGAGTTCGTCCACGAGCCCGCTGGACCGCCCGAGCATGAAGCTCGAGATCAAGGCGATGCCGATCGTGATCACCGGCAGCACCGTGCTCTCCATGCCGACCGAGAGCCCCATGATGATGTTGGTCGCCGGGCCGGTCTGCGACGCGTCGGCGATCGACTTCACCGGGCGGTAGCGGTACTCGGTGTAGTACTGCGTGATGTACACGAAGGCCACCGAGGTCAGCACGCCGATGGTGCCGGCGGCGAAGAAGTGCCACCAGGCGTCGGGGGCGGCGGGAACCACGAGCAGCCACTTGCAGGCGACGAACAGGCCGACCGTCGCCAGTGCGGCGGTCACGTAGAAGCCGCGGTTGAGCGCGGACATCGGATCCTCGACCCCGTCGGTCTTCACGACCATCACGCCCACCGCCGAGGCCACGATGCCGAAGGCGCCGATGACGAGCGGGAAGAGGATGCCGGCGACGCCGAACGCCTTGAACAGCGTGACGCCCAGGATCATCGCGCCGATATTCTCGGCGGCGGTGCTCTCGAACAGGTCGGCGCCGCGGCCGGCGCAATCGCCGACGTTGTCGCCCACGAGGTCGGCGATCACGGCCGGGTTGCGGGGGTCATCCTCGGGGATGCCCGCCTCGACCTTGCCCACCAGGTCGGCGCCCACGTCGGCCGCCTTGGTGTAGATGCCGCCGCCCAGCTGCGCGAAGAGCGCCACGAACGAGGCCCCGAAGCCGAAGCCGACGATCAGGAAGGGGATCTTCTCCGCCCAGACGCCGGCGTCCATGCCGGCCGGAGCGAAGAGCGTGAGCAGCGCGTAGAGGCCCCCGACGCCCAGCAGCGACATGGACACGGTGAAGAAGCCCGAGACGGCGCCGCCACGCAGCGCCGTCTGCAGCGCGGCGTTGAGCGACTCGCTGGCGGCGGCGGCCACGCGGATGTTGGCGCGGATCGAGATCCACATCCCCATGAAGCCGGCCACCCCCGACGCGAGCGCGCCGAGCAGGAAGGACAGCGTCACGAAGAAGGCGAGGACCTTGGGGTCACTCACGGGATCGCTGGGCGTGGTCTGGCGCAGGACGCCATACCCCACGGCCAGCACGAGGGCGACCGCGACGGCGAGCACGCCGATGGTCTTGTACTGGCGCGCGAGGTAGGCCTCGGCGCCCTCCTGGATGGCGTTGGAGATCGCGCGCATCGCGTCGGTGCCGGTGCCCCGCGCGAGCACCCAGCGCGCAAGCAGGACGGCGAAGACGAGCGCGAAGGCCGACGCGCCGAGGATGATGGTGAGCAGTGTGCTTTGCGACGTGCCCATGGGACTGATGCGGGGTGAAAGTCGGGAAGGATGGAGCGACGAACGATCAGGTGCCGCCCGCGACAGCGGGGGCGGCGGTGGAGCCGGCGGTCGTGCGCCAGAAGGCGTACACGGGAAGGCCAAGGAGCACGAGCACCAACCCGGAGAGCGCCTGGGCGCGGGTCTTGTCGGCGATGAGGAGGATCACCGCCACGGTGGTAGCCAGCACAACGTACAGCGCGGGCAGCACCGGATAGCCGATCGCCCGGTACGGACGCTCGGCATCGGGGCGCTTCGCGCGGAGCACGAACAGCCCGATGGTCGTGAGCGCGTAGAACACCAGCGCGGCAAAGATGACGTAGTCGAGCAGCTGGCCATAGGTGCCGCTCAGACAGAGCACGGAAATCCAGACGGCCTGCGCCAGGAGGGCCCACGCGGGGACCCCGCGCGCGCTCAGGGTGCCCGCCTTGCGGAAGAAGAGCCCGTCGCGCGCCATGGCCCAGTAGACGCGGGCCCCGGAGAGGATCATGCCGTTGGCACAGCCGAACGCCGAGACGATGATGGCGCTCGCCATGAGCGCCGGCGCGGCGCCACCGAACATCTGCTCGACGACGGCCGTCGCCACCCGGTCCTGCGTGGCATGCTGGATGCCACGCGCGGCCGCGGTCACCCCCGCGGCGTCGCCGGCCAAGGGCAGCACGAGGAGGTACGCGACGTTCGTGGCGCAGTAGACCACCGTGACGAGGACGGTGCCGAACAGCAGGGCCTTTGGCAGGTTCCGGGCCGGGTCACGCACTTCGGCCGCGGCAAAGGTCACGTTGTTCCACGCGTCGCTGGAGAAGAGCGAACCGACCATGGCGGCACCAAAGGCGAGTACGAGCGTGCTTCCGATCGGTGGCACCCCCACGAATCCCGCGCCGAAATTCGCGGTCAGCGCTTCGGCGTGCCGTCCAATGGTGAGGCCGAGCAGGATCAGGACCGCCAAGGCTCCCGTTTTCACGACCGTCAGCGTGGTTTGCAGAAGCTTTCCTTCTTTGACG
>JANLSF010000452.1:0-7274 GCA_031362285.1 Gemmatimonadota bacterium
GACGAGATCTACGAGCACATCCGCTACGACGGGGAGCATCACCTCCTGGCCGGCTTCCCGGGCATGAAGGAGCGGACCGTCACCATCAGCGGGCTGTCCAAGACGTTCTGCTGCACCGGGTGGCGCCTGGGGTACGCGATCGCGCCGGCCGAGCAGAGCGTGGCCATCCGCAAGGTGCACGACTTCCTGACCGTGGGCGCGCCGGCGCCGCTGCAGGCCGCGGGCGCGGTGGGGATGCGCTTCGGCCGCGACTACTACGCGCACATGAGCACCGAGTACCGGGAGCGGCGCGACTTCCTGCTGCCGCAACTCGCCAAGGCCGGGTTCACCTTCCACGTGCCGCAGGGGGCGTACTACGTGCTGGCCGACTTCTCGGCGCATTCGAAGGACGACGACACGACGTTCGCCAAGTGGATGGCGAAGGAGATCGGCGTGGCGACGGTGCCGGGGTCGAGCTTCTACCACCCGGGATCGCCCGACGGGCGGTCGATCGTGCGGTTCGCCTTCTGCAAGACGCGGAAGACGCTCGAGGCGGCGGCGGAGCGGCTGGCGAAGTTCTCGAAGTAGGGGCGGCCCGCGCGAGCCGTCAGCGACGGCAGGCGGCCCGCAACGCCACGACGACGGAGTCCGTCCAGGCGAACCCGTCGTCGGGAAGCCGCACGGAGTCGACCGCGTTCGCCTGCAGCGACACCGCCACCCGGTCGCGCTCGTACCAGCGCATCCAGCTCACGTAGCCCGGCATGTAGCCGCTGTGTCCGTACATCGCGCCCAAGGGACCGAGGTCCACGTGCACCCCCATGCCGCGCCAGTGCTGGGCGGTGTCGCTCACGCCAGGCGGCCGTGCCACCACCATCGGCCAGAGCGAATCGGGGAAGGCGCCGCCGAGCCGGAGCGCCATCATCCAGCGTGCGAGATCGCGCGGCGTGCTGGCGAAACCGCCGCCGCCCCACTCGAACTGCGGGTTGTACACGAGCGTGTCCCCTTCCAGCATGACGTCGCGCCCGAAGAGGCCCGTCGCGCCATCGTGGCCGGCGACGAGCCCCGGGATGCGCGACGTGAGGGCCGGCACGGTGCCCGCCAGGTGCAGCGGCCGCAGCAGTTCGGCGTCGATGTCGCGATACGCGCCCCCCGGCACGCCGCTGTCGAGCGCCATCGCCAGCACCACGTAGTTGAGGTCGCTGTAGCGGAACCGTCCGGTGTCGCGCGCGAGTGGCGGCTGGCGTCGGAGCACCCCGAGCCAGTCGTCCGACGTGCGCACGCGCTGCGGCGCGCGCACGAGCGCGGTCATGAACACGCGGTCGTACTCTCCGATGCCGCTGGTGTGCCGCAGCAGCATGCGTGGCGTGATCCACGCAAACGCCGGAAGGCTGCCGGACGGAATCAGGCGCGCGACCGGGGCGTCGAGGTCGAGCGCTCCACTGGAGGCGCGTCGGAGCGCCAGCGCCGCCCAGAACGTCTTCCCCACGCTCCCCGCCAGCATGCGATCCTCGCTCGTCAGGGCGCGCGCCGTCGGACCCAGCGCCACCCGACCCACGCTGCTGGTGACCACGCGCTCCGGCGCGTCACCGAAGACCAGCGCGGCGCTCAGCCCCGGCACGGCGTTGCGCGCGTGCATCCGCTGCAGGGTGCGGGTCAGCACCGACTCGGCGGTGATCGGCGCACAGGCGGATCGGGCGTCGGCGGTGCGGTCGGGCGAATCGGCGCACGCGGTGAGCATGGCCGCGGCGAGAAGACGGGCGATAGCAGGCGCCCCTTCGCCCGGAGCAGAGGGATTGGTCGTCGGCGGGCCGAGGCGGGAATGGCGCTGTGGACGCATCGGAGAGGGTCGGCGTGGCGGTCCGGTGTCCGACTGCTGAAGGCGGAGAACCGTTGCGTGGCGGGTACCGACACGATAGCCACCCAGCTGCGTCTCGCCCCGAATCTTCGAACCTCGGCATCACCAAGCTGGTGAGCCAGTCGGCAGTGCGGCTATCGTTCCCGAAGCTACGCGCAACCCCTCCTTTCGGCGACCATGGACCCTGTCTTCGATCATTTAATTCTTGGGACGATCATAGGCGCAGCATATGTGATCATTGTGCGCGCGCGCCTCAATGCCGCCGTCGCTCGGAGTGAAATTGCAGCGGCCGACGCGAGGCGGCTCACCCGCGCGCTCGTCGTCGTCTATTTCATCCCAAGCGCGTTGATTCTCGGTGTGGGAGCGATCGACCCACGCATCGGACCGCCTTGCACGATGCCGGGACGGTTCGGCACGACGGCCGAAATCGTGTCGTCGACCTGCCAGGTTCTCTTTGCCCTGCTCATTGGCTGGTGGCTGCTGTTCGCTGGCGGCGCGGAGCTGCTTTCGCGTTCCGGCATGTTGCTGGGCCTGCGTCGGCGACCGCTCTCGGTGCGCTTGATCCGAGTCGGCGGCATCGGGCTCGCGCTCTTCGGCGCCGTGGGCCCGTTCCTGGCCCCGATGTACGACTATCCCGGCTGTCGCCCGTACACGGCGCCGTCGACGGGGTAGCGCACAGGCTCGTACGCGCACGAAGGGCCGGCCGCTCGGGGGAGCGACCGGCCCTTCGCACGTTCCGCCGCGGGCTCAGCGCCCGATGCGGATCGTCACGGCGGCGAGTCCATCGCCGCTCGACTTCGTGTTCACGCCACCCGCCAGGTCGATCCCGAACACCGCGCCGAAGTGCAGGCCAAGTCCGCCGGTGATGAACGTCGCGTCGGGGGTCTGCATGAAGCCGGCCCGCAACGGGATGAGGGGAATGAGCCTGAGTTGCACGCCGGCCGACACGCGGCTCTTGGGTTGGAGCGAAAGGCCATCGCCCAGGCGGGCCGCGTACTCGCCGCTCAGGGTCAACCGCGAAAACAGGTCATAGCTCGCGCCCACCGCCACGGTCGGCTTGATGGTGAGGCCGTTGATGTCGTTCTCCGCGGGAATGCGGATCGAGTCGGGGAGTGAGGCGAACGGGACGAACGGCCCCGTGTTCTGCACGCGCGTCGTGCCGTTGAAGGTCACTTGCGTGGTACGGGCCACGAACGTCGACGTGTTCCACTTGAAGGTGTTCACCACGTCGTGCACCGCCACGCCCAGCTTGAATGGGCCACCCTGCCAGGCGAGCCCGATGTCCGCCCCGAAGCCGTTCCCTCGGCTGCTGAACGGCTGGTAGTTGTCGGTGGTGGAGTCGCTGGCGACGAGCAGCGCATTCAACCCCACGACAATCGGCGCGCCACTCAAGCTCGAGCCGGCATCGCGCGCAATGCCGAGCACGTTGCCGAACACGTACTTGGCCGTGATGCCGAAGGCAAAATGCTGCTCGCTCGCGGCGCCGATCCGCACGTTGAGCTCCTTGCCGAACGACACCGCCGCCGTCGAGATCACCGACCCCTCGGCCCGCGCGCCCGTGAGGTTGAACGACTGCGGCACGCCGGTCAGGCCGGTGTTGCCGAAGAGGATCAGCTGGGCGGCATCGGGGGGAATGTTGCCGCTCAGGCGCGCCGAGCTGGAGAGCGAGATCCCGACGTTCCTGATGTTGATGGCCAGGAGCGAGGCATCGACGCCGCCGCTGAGCGCCTGCCCGCCCGCCGCCGTGATCCGGGCGAGCCATTGCTGCCGAATCCCGGCCGGGACATTGATGCCACTATAGGGCTTGAGGTCCTTGCCGGTGATCGGCCCCGTCCCCCCCTGCCCGTTGAGCGGCAGGATGTTGAACGAGAAGGCGCCGGTGCCGGGGAGCGCGAGCCCCGCCGGATTCCACGCGATCGCGTCGGCGCCGCGCGCCGCCGCCGTGAAGGCACTGCCGAGCGAGACCGCCTCGGCGCTGGGATTGGCCTGGGCCCCGAGGCGCGGCGCGAGGAGGATCGTCGCCGCCGCGAGGGCCATGGCACGCTGGATCGTCATGGTCCGCGCCCTCACGGGGAGACGAGGTTGATGTCGGCGCGCACGTTCGTGCGCACCGTGAGCACCTGCCCCGGCGCGATCGACACCGAGGAACCGGGTCCGGTGGCGTTCACCGTGCCGGCGAGCTTGAGGCGCACCCCGGTCTTCCCGATGAACGGGGAGAACTGGGCGGCGTTGTACACGAGCGACTGCGTGGTGTTGGAGCTCGTCCCGGCCGAGGGCGCCGGCGTGAGCACGAACGCCTGGGCTATCGACGGCACCCCGGGGGCCGTGAGGGTGGCCGAGAGGCTGCCCCCGATGGTCAGCGGGTTGGTGACGTTGAGCACCAGCCCCGCGCCCTGCAGCTTGGTGACGTCGAGGGTGATCCCCGAGAGGTCGATGGCGCTGCTGCTGTCGGAGAAGCTCTGCGCCGCCACGGTCACCGAGGCGCTGCGCACGCGCAGCGAACCCGGCACCACCGTGGGAGCCACGGTGAAGGTGCTGGCGGGGTTGATCGAGGCCGTGGTGGCCGAGCCCGGGCAGGTGACGGTCACGCTGTAGCTGAGCGCGCTCGTCACGGCCACCGCGCGGAGGGCGATGCTCGGCGTTGCCGTTGCGCCCGGCGTCAGGGTGAGGAGTGCGCCCGTCAAGGTGGTGTCGGCCACCGTCACGCCGCTCGAGGTGATCACCAGGCGCAGCGACCCGAACGGGCCACCGGCGCCGTTCGGTCGCAGCGGGTCGAAGCCGAGGTTGTTGGTGAGCGCGACGTTGACCGTGCCGCCCTTGAGCGTCGCCGTCAACACGCTGAGCGGCAGTCCGATGGTGCCGGTCACCGGCGCTCCGCTGTTGCTGAACGCGGGAATCGGCACGGTCGCGACGGCGCTGCACGATGCGCCGCAGATGGCGCCGAGCGAGGTCGACACGGAGGGCGGTGCGGGAACGGCGACCACGAACGTGGTGTCGGCCGGACTGTTCGTGACGCTCGCCGGCAGGAAGCTCACGACGCTCAGCGAGGAGCTGTCCACCCGGACTTCCCAGTTGGTGGTCCAGGTGGGCGACGTGGTGGGGAACTCGCACCCCCAGAGGGCGACGAGCCCGAGTGCGCCACCGAGCCTGGTCGCTCGAGCGCCAATGCGGAACGTGAACATCGAGGATCCTCGCGGAAATGCGGGACGGCCCCCGGGGAGTTCGGGAGCACTGCCGGAGAGTTTCGGCTGCGGCCGGGATATCTTGCTTCCCAAAGGACGACTGAGCCCCCCGGAGGCTGCACCGTGCCCCCGGAAGCGGCGGCGCCCCTTTCGGTCTATATTCGCCTCATGCGCCGACCCGGCCCCTTCTCCCCCGCTCGATGAGCCGCGCCGAGATCACCACTCCCGAGGGGCTGGCCGAGGAATCGGTCGTCGAGCTCTCGCTCCGGCCACAGCGGCTCGAGGAGTTCATCGGGCAGGAGCGGATCAAGGAGAGCCTGCGCATCTACATCGAGGCCGCCCGCAACCGCCGTGAGCCGCTCGACCACGTGCTGTTCGTCGGCCCGCCGGGCCTCGGCAAGACGACGCTCGCGGAGCTGATTGCCCGCGAACTCGGCGTGAACATCCGCACCACCTCGGGCCCCGCGCTGGAGAAGCCCGGCGACCTCGTGGGGACCCTCACCAACCTGCGTGAGGGCGACATCCTCTTCATCGACGAGATCCACCGCCTCCGTCCGATCATCGAGGAGTTCCTCTATCCCGCCATGGAGGACTTCAAGATCGACATCCGCCTCTCCGAGGGGCCCAAGGCGCAGACGATCACCATGCCGGTGGAGCGGTTCACGCTCATTGGCGCCACCACGCGCCTCGGCATGCTCACCGCTCCCATGCGGGCGCGGTTCGGCATCGAGCAGCGGCTCAATTACTACCCCGCCGAGGACCTCGTGCAGGTGGTGCGCCGCACGGCCGAGGTGCTCAAGGTGGTGATCGACGAGGGAGGGACGCAGGAACTCGCGCGCCGTGCCCGCGGCACCCCGCGCGTGGCCAACCGGCTGCTGCGCCGCGTGCGCGACTACGCGCAGGTGCGCGCCAACGGCGAGATCTCGCAGGCGGTGGCCAAGGCGGCGCTGCAACTGCTCGAGGTGGACGAATTCGGCCTCGACGACATGGACACGCGCGTGCTCAGGGCCATCATCGAGAAGTTCGAGGGCGGACCGGTGGGGATCGGGTCGATCGCCGCCGCGGTGGGCGAGGACGCCAGCACGATCGAGGAGGTGTACGAGCCCTTCCTCGTGCAGAACGGCTTCCTGCATCGCACGCCGCGCGGGCGCGTCGCCACGGCGCAGGCGTACCGCCACTTCGGGTTCACGCCGGTGAATCGCGACGAACCCCAACCGGGGCTCTTCTAGCGGACGGTGCGACACCGACCGGTGCGACGCCGACGCGGCGTCGCGCCTGAGAGGCCGTGCCGCTACGCGCTCACGACCACCGTGTTCGCGACCGGATCATGCACGGCCTGGAAGAGCGCGAGCGAACCGCGCGCCGGGCCGCCGAGCACGGCCCCGCCGGTGTCGAACGACGAGTGGTGACAGTTGCAGACGATGGTGTTGCTCACCATGCCCGAGATCAGGCACCCCTCGTGCGTGCACACCGCGGAGAGCGCGCGATAGGTGGTGCCGCCCAGGTTCACCACGATCAGGCTGCGGCCGGCGTTCGCGATGATGAGGTAGCCACCCGTGCTGGCGAGGCCGGGCTGCGCCGCGAGGCTGATCGTGGTGGTGGTGCCCGTGAGCGTGACGCCGGTGGGAATGTTGACGCCAGGACCGGTGGCGCCTTCACTGCCGCAGGCTGCCAGGGTGGCGGCGATCGCCGCCAGTGCCGACGCCGACAGGAAGCCACGCCGGGTGAGGCCGCCGGGAAGGCCGGTCGCGGTCACGGCATCCTCGATGCGGAGCGTGCCGCTTCGCGCGAGGAGTGGCGCTCGAGTGGAGAGGTCGCGCATGGTGGCGGCGGGGCTCGGGTGGCGTGCCTGCGCGACGTGCGCCGCGGGCGTCTGCGCATGCAACCCCGCGCATCGCCGACAGTTTCACCGCGGGCCGTGAGCGCCGCGGCATCGTCGCCGGGTGCAGGGCATGGCGCGCCCCTACATTCCGATGTTCCCGTGTTCCCGACCGCCGCGACTCCCCGCTCATGACCAGCGCTCCTGCGCGCGGCCTCCGCACCGCCGACTACGACTTCGACCTCCCGGGCGAGCGCATCGCACAGCGGGCGGTCGAGCCGCGCGATGCGAGCCGCCTCATGGTGGTGCGCCGCGACTCCGGGCACCTCGAGCACCGGCACTTCGCCGACGTGGCCGACTACATGGCCTCGGGCGACACGCTGGTGGTGAATACCACGCGCGTGTTCAAGGCGCGCCTCCTCGGCACGCGCGACTCCGG
>JANLSF010000457.1:0-2133 GCA_031362285.1 Gemmatimonadota bacterium
CACCGGCCCACCCCGCCGACGCCGCCTTCATGGCGGGAATGATCCACCACCACGCGCAGGCGATCACGATGTCGCGCCTCGCCCCCACGCACGGCGCCGGCGACCCGGTGCAGACGCTCGCCGCGCGCATCATCAACGCCCAGAAGGACGACATCGCCCTCATGCAGCAGTGGCTCCGCGAACACCGGCTCGCGGTGCCGGATCCGCTCACCCCGGCGAAGGGGATGGCGGGGATGTCGCACGACATGCCCGGCATGTCGCACGAGGTGATGATGCCGGGCATGCTCACGCCGGCGCAGCTGAAGGCGCTCGACGCGGCCCGGGGTCCCGACTTCGACCGCCTCTTCCTCAGCGGCATGATCCAGCACCACCAGGGCGCCACCGCGATGGTGAAGGAACTGCTCTCCCACGACGGCGCGGCGCAGAATCGCGAGGTGTTCAAGCTCGCGGCCGACGTGAACGTGGACCAGACCACCGAGATCGAGCGCATGCGCAAGATGCTCGGCGCCCTGATGTTCGAACGGCGCGCTCCCTGAGGCACGCCCCACCGATGTATCCGCGCACGTCCCCCCGACTCCAGCCCCGCCCATCATGACGTCGTTCCTGTCCGCCGCCTTCCGCCTCGCCGCCGCCCGACCGGCGCGCGTCGCCCTGGCGCTCGTCGCGCTCAGCGCCGCGGTCGCATCCACTCCCGCCGTCGCCCAGACGGTCGTTGCCAAGACGGTCGGCACCATGGCCCCGTCACCCGACCCGCGCGTCGGCCTCAAGTCCGGCCGCTTCGACGCCGGGGAGGCGATCTGGAACCTCAAGCTCGTGTCGGCCACCAAGCCGAGCGACCGGTTCCTCGACGGCATCAACTCGGACCTCGCCTTCAGCGGCAACCGGGTGTTCCAGGGCAGCTTCAACGGCTGGCAGGTGTGGGACATCAGCAACCCGGCCAAGGTGGTGAGCGCCAAGGAGTACTACTGCCCGGGGTCGCAGAGCGACGTGTCGACCTACGGCAACCTGCTCTTCGTCTCCGGCGAGGGGCTCGAAGGGCGCCTCGACTGCGCGGGCGGCGGCGTGAAGGGAGCGGCGAGCACGGACCGCCTGCGCGGCGTGCGCATCTTCGACATCACCGACCTGAACAACCCCAAGTCGCTGGCGGCCGTGCAGACCTGCCGCGGGTCGCACACGCACTCGGTGCTGGTGGATCCCAAGGACAAGGCGAACGTCTACATCTACGTGTCGGGATCGGCGCCGGTGCGCCCGGCCACCGAGATGGCCGGCTGCGTGGACGTCACGCCCGACAAGGACCAGAATTCGGCCCTCTTCCGGATCGAGGTCATCAAGGTGCCGCTCGCGCACCCGGAGCAGGCCGCGATCGTGAGCTCGCCGCGCATCTTCAACGACCTGGCGGCGCCGGCCACGCACGGCCCGGCCGAGGAAGACCGGATCGCCATGGAGAAGGAGAAGGCGGCGAACGAGAAGGCCGTCGCCGAGACGAAGGCCCGGGGCGGATTCACGGCCGTCATCCAGGGCATGGAGCGCCCCCTCGGTCCCCGCTTCACGCGCGGGCTGCTCGACAGCCTGATCAAGCAGCGCGGCGGCACCGGCGAGCCCACCGCCGCCGACAGCGCGCAGCTGCGCGCCGAGCTGCCCGCGATCATGAAGAAGATGTTCGGCGAGGGGGACGATGACCACGGTCCGCGCGCCGGCCCCACCCAGTGCCACGACATCACGCTCTACCCGGGCATCGGCTACGCCGGCGGGGCCTGCGAGGGCTACGGCCTCCTGCTCGACATCCGCAACCCGACCGCCCCCGTGCGCATCGGCGCGGTGTCGGACTCCAACTTCTCGTACTGGCACTCGGCCACGTTCAACAACGACGGCAGCAAGGTGATCTTCACCGACGAGTGGGGCGGCGGCATGGGCCCCAAGTGCCGCGCGTCGGACCCCAAGGCGTGGGGAGCGAACGCCATCTTCACCCTCGCGAACGGGAAGATGGATTTCCAGAGCTACTACAAGCTTCCCGCCCCGCAGACCAGCACCGAGAACTGCGTGGCGCACAACGGCTCGATGATCCCGATCCCGGGGCGCGACATCATGGTGCAGTCGTGGTACCAGGGGGGCATCTCGATGTTCGAGTTCACC
>JANLSF010000489.1:0-3672 GCA_031362285.1 Gemmatimonadota bacterium
GGAACGGCTACTGCACGAACCCCGATGCGCCCCAGTTGGCGAACTGCGCGGTCGCCTCCTGCATGGAGTACCCGCTCATGACGACCACGGGTCCCGTCCAGCCGCCGGCCCGGATCGCCTCGATCGTCTCGGGTCCGCTCATCACCGGCATCGTGGCGTCGAGGAGCAGCAGGTCCACCGGCACCCCCGACGCCATCACCTGCACCGCCGCCTGTCCATCCGCCGCCCGCAACACCCGGAAACCGGCGCGCTTGAGCAACTGGTGGGCAACTTCGCGCACCGTTTCATCGTCATCCACCACGAGCACGGTCCCGCCGCCCCCCACCACCGCCGGGACGGACGAGGGCGACATGCGACGCGGCGTCAGCACGGCGTCGCTGCGGGGCTTGGTGGAGGCGGGAAAGAGCAGCGTGAAGGTGGTCCCGGTACCGCGCGCACTGTCGAGGCCGATGGCCCCCTTGTGCGAACGCATGATGCCGAGCACCGCGGCCAGCCCCAGCCCACGGCCCGCGAACTTGGTGGAGAAGAACGGCTCGAAGACGCGCGTCATCGTGGCGCGATCCATCCCGGCGCCCGTGTCGCGCACCACCAGGCGCACGTAGTCGCCCTCGGGCAGGTCGGCACCGGTCACGAGGCTCTTGAGCAGCGCCCGGTCGGCGCGCACGGGCCGGGTGGCCACGGAAATCGTGCCGCCCCGGTCGGCCAGCGCATCGCTCGCGTTCATCAGCAGGTTCATGATCACCTGCCGCAGTTGCGTGGAGTCGGCCTCGACGAGGGGCAACCCCTCGGCAAAGTCGAATTGGACGGTGGCCTTCGGGGAGAGCGCGGCCGCGACCAGCTCGCTGACGTCGGTGATCACCCGGTTGATCTCGAGCGGCTCCACCACGAACCGCGCCCGGCCCGCATAGGCGAGCATCTGCCGCGTGAGCTCGGCGGCGCGCCCGGCCGCGTGTTCGATCTGCCGCACGATGTCGGCCGCCTCGCTCCCCTCGTCCAGTTCCATCTGGGCCAGTTCGGCGTTTCCGAGAATGCCCACGAGCAGGTTGTTGAAGTCGTGCGCGATGCCGCCGGCCAGCACGCCCAGCGACTCGAGCTTCTGCGCCTCGGCCATGCCGCGTTCGAGCTCGTGCCGCTCCTCGGCGGCCGACTTCTGGTCGGTGATGTCCACCAGCACGCCCAAGGCGCGCACGGTGCGGCCCGCGGCGTTGCGCTCGAGATTCGCCTGCACCGACACCCAGCGCCACTCCGGATCGCCCTCGCGCCAGCGGACCCGCACCTCGCGGGCGACTTCCCCAGCCTGAGCGGCGAGGCGCGAGGCGTCGCGCAGGAGCGGGGCGCGATCCTGCGGATGCACGCGGGAGATCAGCGCCGCACGGGCGGCGGCGCCGGGCGCCGGGGTGGCCAGGCCGAGCAGCGGCACGAATGACGCGCTGAACTCCACGACGTCGCGCTCGAGGTCCCAGTGCCAGGCCCCCGCCTTCACGGAGTGCAGCGCCTGCTCCATGCGCCGTTCGCGCTCGGCCACCGTCGCCTCGGAACTGGTGCGCACCAGCACCTGCGCCGCCAGCTCGGCGTTGGCCGCCTCGAGCGCCTCGGTGCGCTCCTTCACGCGCGCCTCGAGCGCCCGGTTGGTGCGCTGCAGCTCCTCCTCGGTCTGCTTGCGTCGGAAGAAGGCCGGAATGGCGATGGGCGTCGCACCGCCCGCGACTTCGGCCACGCGCGCCTCGATGCGCGAGGGCGGCGCCATCACGAAGCGGCACTGGTCATCGCCGCGGGCCCGACAGGTCACCTCGGCCGCGACCAGCGGCACCCCGAAGCTCTCCGAGCACCAGCCCGACGAGTACCCGGCATTCATCACGCAGACGGGGAAGTCGGCCTGCCGCCCCTGCTTGAGCCAGGCGTCGGACTCGAAGGCGAACGGATGCGTGTAGACCAGCAGGTAGTCGTCATCCGGCGACGGGGACGACCGGGCGTCGATGTCCACGAACGCCCACCCCGCATATGAGAAGTGGACGGGACCCGCGGAGAGGCGCGCGATCGGGTCCGAGACGCCGGTCCGGGCGTGGAAGGAGCGCGCGTCGGCCTTGCCGATCGCGTGCGCCACGTCGTACAGCAGGTTGCTCGCGACGCCACGGGCCTCGACGTCGCCGCGATCGGCGTACAGCGATCGGACGAGGTCGAAGAACTCCACCGACATGGAGGCTGCCCGCACGAGGATGTAACGCTCCCCCGAGATCGTGAGCGTGCCCTGCGTGGGATCGTCGCGCCGATCGGCGAAATAGCGCGCGACGAACGCCTCGGCGGCCTCGAAGGCGGGCGCGAACGCAGCCGGGACCTTGACGGTCGTCAGCGGCGGGGCGCCCGGCGTCGGGGCGGGGCCGTCGGTCACGCCTCCACGGTCTCCTCGACCTGGCGCGCCGATGCGATGAGGCGCTGCGCGGCCTCGGTGGGCATGAGCTCGTATCCCTCGAAGCGGCGCCTGAGCGTGCCGCGCCCGTGCGTGACGGCCAGCAACTGCGTGGCGTAGAGGTGCAGTTCCCCCTGCGGCACGAGGGCCCGCACGCGCGTGCCGCCCTGGTCATCGAGGACCTCGGTGCCGACGATCGTGCCGCGCCGGCCGGCAAGGTCGCCGAGCACGTCGCCCAGGAATGCGTCCGGCGTGATCACCTCCACGTGGTCCACCGGCTCGAGCAGCACCGGTCGACAGCGTGGTGCGACGTTCTTGAAGGCGAGGATGCCCGACATCTTGAACGACATCTCGTTGGAGTCCACGGAGTGCGACGACCCATCGTAGCACTCGCACGCGAAGTCCACCATGGGATAGCCGGCGAGCACGCCGCGCACCGAGGCCTCCTGGATGCCGCGGTCCACGGCCGGGATGAACTTGCCGGGAATCGCGCCGCCCACGACCTCGTTGTCGAACCGATAGCCGGCGCCGCGCGACCGCGGCTTGAGCCGCACCCAGCAATCCCCGAACTGTCCCCGTCCGCCGCTCTGCTTCTTGTGGCGCCCCTGCCCCTCGCCCGCGGTGGTGATCGTCTCGCGGAAGGCGATGCGGGGGACGGTCAGCTCGGCCTGCACGCCGAACTTCCGCTTGAGCCGGCTCATGGCGATGTCGAGGTGCCGCTCGCCCAGACCGGAGACGATCGTCTCGTGCGTCTCGGCGTTGTAGTGCATCTCGAACGTCGGGTCCTCGTCGTGCAGCCGGTGGAGCCCGGTCTGCAGCTTGTCCTCGTCGGCGCGCGTGGCCGCGTGCACCGCGAACTGGACGAGCGGCTCGGGGAACTCGATGACGGGGAGGCGCACCGGGTGCTCGCGCGTCGACAGGGTGTCGTTGGTGTGCGTGTTGCGCAGCTTGGCCACGCAGCCGATGTCCCCCGGCAGGAGGCGCGACACCTCGACACGCTCCTTCCCCTGCGCGACGGACAGGTGCCCCATCTTCTCGGGCTGGTCGCGGGTGGCGTTGAACACCTCCTGCCCGGAGGCGACGGTTCCGGAGAACACCCGGAAGTACGACACGTCGCCCACGTGCGGCTCGGCCACCGTCTTGAAGACGAGCGCGCTGAACGGCGCGGCGGGCTCGGCGTGGATGTCCACCGTGCGGCTCCCCTCCGCGCCGGTGAAGCCGTGCACCTCCTCCATCTCCCAGGCGTTGGGCATGAGCTCCACGAT
>JANLSF010000539.1:0-1593 GCA_031362285.1 Gemmatimonadota bacterium
GGCAGATCTTCCGCAGTCGGACGAGCACCTGCGGCGCCATCAGCCGACGAGCGGGTCGTGGGCGAAGCAGTGCGACCGCACCACCACGCCGCCAACGATGTGCTCGTCGATGATGCGATCCACCACGTCGTCGTCCACCGAGTGGTACCAGACGCCGTCGGGATAGACGACGGCGATCGGCCCGGCCTTGCACAGCTGCAGGCAGAGTGCCCGCGTGCGCAGGACGCGCGGCGTCCCGGCGTCGCGCAGCTCAGCCGTGCGCTCCTTGAGCCGCTTCCACGCGCGGTCGCCGTCCTTCCCCTCGCAGCACTTCTCGCCGCCGCAGAACAGGATGTGGCGATCGATCGCCGGTTCGCCATCGGTCGCGATGCCACGCTCCGCCGCCTTCTCCTTCAGTTTCTCGATCTCGTGCGCGTGCGACATGGCAGATGGGGGTCGGATGACATCGGGACGAGCGCCGGGCCCCTCGAAGTTACGGCGCCTGCCCGATGTCGCGCAGCCTCCCGCGGGCCTCGCCATTGGTCGGGTCCCGCCGGATCGCCTCGCGGAAGGCGGCGGCGGCGGCGGCTGTGTCGGCGCGCATGAGCACGATGTTGCCGCGGATCACGGCCACCGCCGACGACGTCGGGAAGAACTCCTCGTTCAGCTTCACGAGGGACAGCGCCACGTCGATCTTCCCGCCACGAGCCGTCCGGAACGCCGCCGTGCTCAAGCTGCCTTCGCCGAAGTCGTAGGCATCGCGCCCGTGGTATTGCTGGCGAAGCGCCCGGTACGCCCTGGTTGCCGAGTCGGCGCCGGCGGCGACGGCGGCATCCGCGATCACGGCCGAGAGCGGCACGGGACGCGCAAGTCCGCGGTGGCAGGTGGCGCAGGTGACGGCGGGGGCGGCGGCCACCCGGCCGGGAATCGAGTCGAGCCGCCGATTGATCTCGGCCACCATCTGCAGCATCTGCCGCGCCACCACCTTCGTGCGCTTCTCGTCGCTCGAGAAGTCGAATTCCGTGAGCGGCTGCCCTTCCTGCCCCAGGTGACAGTACTGGCAACGCACGCCAAGCGCCCCCGTGAAGTTGCGCATCGATCCAATGAGGTTCAACACCGGCGTGCCCTTGGGAAACACCCGCACGTTCACGAACGAGTCGGGGGGGAACTTGCCCGGACCCTGTGCCAGGGTGGGTCGGGGGAATGCCATGGCGATGGCGACGACAGCGCAGACGAGCGAAGGGCGCATGGACGAATGCCTCGGTAAGGGGACTGCCAGCACGTGTACGGGGCTACCCACGAACGGCTCCGTGGGTCCTGCTCACGTGGCCGACTCCACGGCGTCCGGCCGCGAACCGGGGGTGACCCACAACCAGAGAATCCCGGCCACCACGCCGAGCACCCCGGCGAACTGCAGCGCGCGCTCCCACCCGATTGCCAGCGCGAGCATGGGGGTGATCGCCGGCGAGATGAGCCCGCCGAGATTGCTCCCGAGGTTCATGATGCCGCCGGCTGTTCCGGCGTCGTCGCCGGCCAAGGTCAGCATGGTGGCCCAGAACGGCCCCTCGACGGCGAGCACGGAGGCCGTGCTCACGGCCAGCGCGCCGGCGGCCA
>JANLSF010000555.1:0-3739 GCA_031362285.1 Gemmatimonadota bacterium
GCGCAGATCGACGCCGCGATGGCCACGCCCATGGACGGGTTGCCGGCGTTGCCCGGGGAACCCGTCGGCGGCAGGCGCAGCGTGCTGCGGCTCGCGTGGTGGCGACGGAAGATGGTGCGGACGGCGCTGGCGTGGCTGGGGGCGTTCGTGGCGATGGCGCTCACCGAGTGGGGGCTCACGGGCCGCGCGCTGGTCGCGTTCACGGCACTCGGGGCCGGGGTGGTGCACGAGGCCAGCCTCTACGCGAAGGCGTGGCTGCGCGGCTTCGGGTGGCGCGAGTTGCTCGGCATCGTGGAGCCCTCGGCGCACTCGGGGCGGCGGGCGGGGGAGGGGGACACGGTGTACGGCATGGAGATGGCGGACACGCCGGTGGCCGATGATGCGGCCGCCGGCCACCTCGACGCGATGCACACCGACCGGCGCATCATCGTGGCGCTGATGCTGCGCACCGTGCGGGCGGACCTCGAGCGCGCGCCCAACTACCGGCGCACGGTGGACGACGCGATCCATGAAGCGGAGGCGCTGGCGGCGCGGGTGTGGGCGCTGGACGGGGACCTCGAGGCGCTCGCCGGGCGCGCCTCGCAAGGACGGCGCGGGAGCTTTGGCCGGAGTTCGGCGCAGCGCGGCGGCATGGGGCGCGTGACCACCGGCGCCTTCCGCGCGCTCACGGCCGGGCGCACGGTGCCGATGAGCGAGCACGACGAGAAGATGGCCGACATCGCGACGAACCGCGACGAACTGCTGCACGCCATGCGACAGGGCGCGGAGGCGGTGCGGGCGTTGCGGCTGCGCCTGCAGAGCGACGGCGTGCTGGGGAGCGAGGGGTTCGCCGAGGTGGTCAGCGGCGCGACGCAACGGATGCGGATGCGCGCGCAGGAGCTTGCGGTGACCGCGTAGCGGCTAGGCGCGCGGCGGCCGCATGCGGCGACGCCCCGCGACGGCCAATCCCATCAGCATGAAGAGTGCGCCGGGAACGGCGGCCGTTGTCACCTGCCGCCACCGCATCGCCGGACCGGCGGTGGCCTCATCCCCCTGCACCGAACGACGGGCCCACGCGGAGAGCCACCGGTCGAGCGATTGACCCGTGATGGCCGCAAAGGCCTCGGGGAGCGGGCGCGCGTCGCGCCAGAGCTGCGCGAAGCGCTCGTCGCCGATGTCGTGCCGGAGGTCGTCGAGGAGACGGGGACGCGGGTCGGCCGCTCCGACCACGCCTCGGCCCACGTAGTGGAATCGCTGGTCGGGGACGACGACCCCCAGCGTGCTGTTGCCGGCGGCGCCATTCGCCGAAGCGTTGACGAACGCCCAGCATGCACCGCGCGCTCCGTTGGCGCAGCCCTGAGCCGAGAGTTGCACCGATCCCTCGTCGACGGGGAGCGCCTCCAGAAGCCCCTCGACGCCCGGGGCGTCGATCCAGCGGGTGATCCACGGGGCGCGCTCGGCATCGGACCGCGTGAACGTCGCGTAGCCGGTCGCGCGCCAGGTCGTGTGGTCAAGCCACGCCCGCATGCCGTTCCCGGGGTGGCCGTACGCCGCGTAGAAGCCGCAGGCACCGAGCGTCGTCTCCCTCGGCGGACCGATGATGGGCGCGTAGGTCGAGGCCGCCTTGCCGGCGAGCGCGCTGTCCATCCCTTTCCTCGCAAGGCTGCTGAGCAATGCTCCGCCCCGCTGCAGGACCACGAGGCAGGTGTGGGCATCGAGCGAACCGGGCAGCACGAATCCCGTCGCCCGCTCACCGAGCCAGCGCCGCGCCCGCGGCGAGGACCACTGATCGTACACCACGACCACGGCGACGCGAACGGCGCCGCGGCGCGGCGGCAGGCTGGCCCAGCTTCGCTCGAGCAGGCGGCGATCCCCGTTGCGGCGCCACGCCGGGATCGCGGAGTCGGCGAGGACCAGCAGCGAGTCGGCGGACCACGTCGTCGACGCCAACGAAGGCGCGAGCGAGTCGGCGCGTCGCGCCAGCATCAGCGCCTCGAACGTCGAGCTGGCACTGTCGGCGATGGCCTGCCGCTGGAGCGTCGCCTCCTGGCGGGGATCGGGGCGGTAGCTGTCGGCGTTGGCGGCGCTGATGATGCTGGCCAGAGCGATCACGCCGGCGAAGCCCCCGAGGGCGGCGATGGCAAGTGGGCGGTCGCGCTGCGGGATCATGTGCGGCTCCGGAACATGATCGCACTCCCCAGGCCGGCCATGGCCACGCCGGCGGTCACCACGAGGAGGACACCGCGCGGACGCACCGGTTCGGGGCGCGCGCGGAGAACCCGCGTTCGCCACCCGGCGAGCACGGTATCGAGCGGTTGCCCGGCCGCCGAGGCGATGCGCGTAGCCAGCGGTGCGTCGGGATTGGCCAGCAGCCGCTGCCAGGCCGCGTCGCCGCCGATCACGGTCGCATGCCAGATGAGGGCGTGCCGCGCCTCATGGCCCAGCGGCAGCTGCCACACGGTTGGCGACAGCGAATCGGCGAACGCCCGGCAGGGTGCGGACATCGGCTGTCGCTCGCAGGGACTCGTCGCGGCACGCAGCTCGGCTCGGTGCGCCGCATAGGTCGCCCACCAGGCGCGCGCGACGACCCGGCGATCCTCCTCGGTGAACAGCTCCATCTTCGGATCGGCGACCGGGGTGAGCCCCAACGCCGCGGCACACCGCGCAACCTGTCCCTCGGCGCACTGCCGCACCGCGACCGACGGCGCCGTGTACAGGTCCACATAGCTCGCCTCGAGCCGTGGCGCCGGATCGGAGACGCGTGCGCGACCGAGCCAGCGTGCCAGCTCCTTGTCCACGGTGGCGCCCACCAGGTCGGCAACGGTGCCTTCCATGTGCTCCCGGATGACCGCGACGGTGTCCGCCGCGCGCACCGTCAGCATGGCCAGCCGCTCGATCCGGCCGTTGCGCAGGACGTCGGCCGACAGGAACCACTGCGTGACGCCGAGGCGCGAGGTGCTCGACAGGATGAAGCGGATGAGGGTCTGCGCGAGCGCCGCGCGCAGCGTCGCGGCCCCCCACCGTCGCGTGAGCACGGAGTCCGCCTCACGGAGTGCGCGCTGCGCGGCGTCGGTGATGAGCGGCGACGATGCCATGACGAGGCTGCCGATGCGCAGGGTATCGCGCGCGACGTGGCGCGCCACGCCCTCGAGGGAGTCGAGGCGGCGGCCGATCCGGGCGAAGGCCGAGTCGTGCTGGACGAGCGCACCCTCGAACGCGTGCCGGGTCGCCGCGAGGGGCGTCGGAGGTGCCGTCGACTGCGCCTGCGCGGTCTCGGCGGCGATCATGAGGAGGACCGCCGAGATCATCGTGCGCCCCCGGATCATGGGAGAGTTCGAGCGGCGATCAGACATCGAACAGGCCCCAGCGTCCCATGAACAAGCCGAGCGGGCTCCAGCGGCCAAGGAAGAACCGGCCGGCCGCGCGCGACAGCTCATCGTTCAAGAGCGCGTGATCGAGCCAGGCGGTGCCCAGGATGAGGATGGCCACGCTCACCACCACGATCACGGCGGTGCGTTCGGCCCCCGGGTCGCCTGCTCCCTTGGTGGGGATCGACGCCGCACCGAAGAAGGCCGAGTACAGCACGACCGACGCGGCCGCGAAGCGGAGCGTGAGGCTCACGGGATAGGGCTGCACGAACGCGGGCGGCGTGACGACGGCGCTCACGAGGAGCGTGGCCACGAGAGCCGCGGCCACCGGGACGCCGATCAGGAGGAGTCCAGCCACGAAGCGCAGGAGCACGAGGTACCACCGCGGGACC
>JANLSF010000561.1:0-3880 GCA_031362285.1 Gemmatimonadota bacterium
CACGCCGCATAGGCCGACTCCAACAACCCCGGCCCCAGCGCGCGATGCACCTCGATGGCCGCCCCAATAATCCGCCCCGTCCGCCCATCCTGCATAGTCATCCTCGCCCTCCTCCGTGCCTCCGTGCCTCTGTGGTGAACGCGCTTTCCTCCCACCAAAGCTGCCTCCCTCACTCCCGCAGCCACGCACCCATTCCACGCCGCCCGGGCTAGATTCACGCCATGCCCGACGCCTCCCTCTCCCCCGACGTCCTCATCATCGGTGGCGGCCCCGGCGGCTACGTCGCCGCCATCCGCGCCGCCCAGCTCGGCCTCGGCGTGGTCTGCGTCGAGATGGACAAGACGCTCGGCGGCACCTGCGTCAACGTCGGCTGCATTCCCAGCAAGGCGCTGCTCCAGAGCTCCGAGCATTTCGAGTTCGCGCGCCTCCACGCCGCCGAGCACGGGGTGAAGGTCACCCCCGAACTCGACCTCCCCACGATGATGAAGCGGAAGGACGACGTCGTCGCCGCGAACACCAAGGGGGTCGAGTTCCTGTTCAAGAAGAACAAGGTGACGTGGGCCCGCGGGCGCGGCGCACTGAAGGCCGGTCGCGTGGTGGACGTCACCGCCGCCGATGGCGCGGTCACCACCTACACCCCGAAGCACGTCATCATCGCCACCGGCTCCGTGCCGGTCGAGCTCCCCTTCCTCAAGTTCGACGAACAGCGCGTCTGCTCGAACGTCGGCGCACTCAAGATCCCCGGGGTGCCGCGGCACCTCGTGGTCATCGGTGGCGGCGTGATCGGCCTCGAGCTCGGGTCGGTGTGGCGCCGACTCGGGGCGAAGGTCACCGTGGTGGAGTTCATGCCCACGATCCTCCCCGGCAACGACGAGGACGTGATCAAGGAAGCGGCGAAGATCTTCACCAAGCAGGGGCTCACGCTCATGACCGGCACGAAGGTCACCGGCGCGGACGTCGCGCATGACGGCGTCACGGTGCACGTCGACACGAACGGGGCGGCGCAGTCGATCAGCGCCGACTACGTGCTCGTCTCGGTGGGCCGGAAGCCCGCCCTGCACGGCATCGACGCCGCCGCCCTCGGCCTCGCCCTCGGCAAGCGCGGCGAGATCGTGGCCGACCACCAGATGCGCACCAACCTCCCCGGCGTCTTCGCCATCGGCGATGCCATCGGCGGCAAGCTCCTCGCCCACAAGGCCGAGGAGGAGGGGGTGGTGGCCGCCGAGGTCATCGCCGGGCAGAAGAGCGAGATGCACTACCGCACGATGCCCAGCGTGGTCTACACCTGGCCCGAGATCGCGAGCTGCGGGCAGGCGGAGCACGAGGTGAAGGCCGAGGGCCGCGCGTACCGGGTGGGGAAGTTCCCCTTCAGCGCCAACGGCCGGGCCCGCACGATGGCCGAGACGCAGGGATTCGTGAAGTTCATCGCCGACGCGACCACCGACGAGTTGCTCGGCTGCCATATCGTCGGCGCCAACGCCTCCGACCTCCTCGCCGAGGCGGTGCTGGCCATGGAATGGCGCGGCTCCAGCGAGGACATCGGCATCACGGTGCATTCGCACCCCACGCTCTCCGAGACGGTGAAGGAAGCCGCGCTCGGCGTGCTCGGGCGCAGCATCCACATCTAGGGATCGACCGCCCATGCCCACTGCTCGCACGCCGTGCCCCGTCCGTCCCGGTTCCGTCGTGTCCGGGCTGGGTCTCGCGATGTCGGTGCTCGCGCTCGCCGGCTGCGTCACCGATCCGGCGAACGCACGGTCGCTCGCCATGCCGACGCCGCTCTGGAGTGTGGGCGCGCCCTTCGCGACGAGCAACATCCTCGCGGACGTGGGCGGCACCCTGCTCGTGCAGACCGACAGCCTCGTGGCCATCAATGCCGTGGCCGGCATCGGGCCCGCCGGATCGGTGCGCTGGAAGGTCGCCCTGGGGTCGCTGCCGCTGGGGGGCGTGCAGCTGGCCGTCTCGGGCAGCCGCGTGGTGTTCTCGGGCAGCGTGCTGCAAACGCTCGACCTGAACACCGGTGCCGTCCTCTACACCGATCCCGCCGGCACCGTGACCAGCCTCGGAAGCACCGACGGGACCAACGTGTTTGTCGCGCGGAGCGCGCCGGCCTACCGATTGCAGTCGCTCTCGCCCACCGGCGCGATCGCGTGGAGCACGCCGCTCGACTCCGTCTGCCCGGCCGGCTGCCGATTCGCCGGCACCGCGGTGTCGGGCGATACGGTCTACCTCGCCGGTTCGGTGGGGGCGACCGTGGCGACGAATGCGCTCGTGATGGCGTTCAGTCGCACGACGGGGAACGAGCTGTGGCGCAAGATCGATGCGACCATCGACACCACGTTCGCCTTCCGCCCCGTCGTGTCCGGCAAGCAACTGGTGCTCGTCACGACCACCGGCCTCGCGGCATACGCCCTGAACCGCGCCACGCGGGCCGTGACCTGGCAACGCCAGGGCATCGGGTCGCCGATCAGCCTGACCCCCGTCGCTGCGGGCGACGTCGTGCTGCTGATGGCGCCGTTCGGTGGCGAGGCGATCAGCGCCGACTCCGGCCTCACGGTCTGGAGCGTGTCGGGGGCCGCGCCGATCGTGCAGGCGACCGCGTGTCCCGGGAGCATCGCCGTCGCATCCGCGAACGCCCTCCTCGTCGTGGAACGCACCTCGGGCCGCGCCCTGAATGGCATCGAAGTCGCCACCTTTGGCGGCGGCAATGGCAGCGTCGGCGCGGGCAACGGACGGTTGTACCTGTCGACCGCTGGCGGGCCGCGTCTCGCCGCGTACCCCTGTCCCTAGTCGCTGGAGCCCCATGAGCGCCATCCCGATCACGCGCGACGACGTCCTCGCACGCCTCGCCGAAACCAAGGTCGATCTCGCCACCATCTTCGGCGCCCTGTCCGACGCCCAGTGGGCGTGGGCGCCCGACGACATCGTCTGGAGCGCGGCCAACCTCGCCGAACACATCGGCGCGGTCGAGTACTCCATGGCTCGGCTCTTCCGCGAACGGTTCGAGACGCTGGAAGCCGCGGACTTCACGGCCGAGCAGCACGCCAAGCGCGACGCGCTGATCAGGCGCGCGGTGCCCGACCGGAGCGCGAAGATCGAGGCGCCCGCGGGCGTCCGACCGAAGAACCGGTTTGCGACGCGCGCCGAGTGCATGGCGGCGCTCATGGCGGCGCGTGACGCGATGGTCGACGTCGTGCGCGCGCGCGGCGAGACGCTGCGCACGCGCGCCGCGCCGCATCCGGCGTTCGGCAACCTCGACGGGCTCCAATGGGGCCTGTTGTGCGCGGAACACGGCGCGCGTCACCTCGCCCAGTTGGCGGAGTTGCGCACGCTGCCGGGGTTCCCCTCGGCGTGACCGCGCCGGTGCCGCTCGTGCGCTATGGGCTCGTGGCCGGCGCCGTCGGCGCGGGGATGCTCTGGTCGTCAGGTGCCGATGACGTGGCGGATGACGCGCGTTCGGCACCCGTCAGCGTGGACGTCGCGGTCGCCGCCCTGCGCCGTGGTGGCGCACGGTTCGTCCTCGCCGAGCTCCCGGGTGATCCGCAGCATGCGAGGCTGGCCGGCGCGCTGCGCGCGCTCGCCTTCGGCGAAACGGGGCGCATCCCCGACCTGGTCGACGACGGCGTGGACCTGCACTTCTTCCGACTGGAGCTCCACCCATGACCCGCGTGCCCCGCCTGCTGCTCACGATGGCTGCCCTTGCGGCTGCCGCCGCTCCTGCGCTCGAGGCCCAGGTGCCCGCCAGCCGGTACGCGGCGCGGCGTGCGACGGCCCTGGAGCGTGCGCGAGGCGACCTCATCGTCGTGCCCGCGCGCGCCTCGTTCCTCGCCGACGACCAGCTCGGCTTCGTGCAGGCGGCCGACTTCCAGTACCTCACCGG